>NZ_MTPV01000010.1:0-70397 GCF_002009585.1 Arthrobacter sp. SRS-W-1-2016
AGCTTAGCTATCCCGGAATTCGCCCGCCAACACTGGGAAGCAACCCCATCCCATACACACGTTTTGTCCTATAACCCGGGTCCGCACGTCGGAAGGATCGGTAAAACTGATCGATACTACTCAGCAAAAATCACTTTATCCAATGTTATTCAGATCGCATACTTTTCTTCGGGCACTCATTCGCCAACGCCACAAGGCAGGAGCACACAATGAATCAACAAACACTCGTCCGTTCGATCATGAGGAAGAAACCCATTGACGACATCGAGGAGGAAAATAAGCACAGCGGACTCTTCAAAAGCCTGGGCCTCTGGCAACTGACTGCAATCGGCGTCGGCGGCATCATCGGCGTCGGGATCTTCTCCCTGGCTGGTCTCGTGGCGCACGGAAGCGCGGACACGCCGGGCGTCGGCCCCGCTGTGCTGATTTCGTTCCTCGTCGCGGGGCTTGCCTCAGCGGCCGCAGCACTTTCCTACGCCGAATTCGCCGGGATGATTCCCCGCGCGGGATCCGCCTACACCTACGGCTACGTTGCCCTCGGCGAGGTCATCGGATGGTTCATCGGCTGGGACCTCCTGCTGGAGTACATCGCAATCGTCGCCGTCGTCGCGATCGGGATTTCCGGATACTTCGACGCGTTCCTTTCCGGGATCGGCGTCCACATGCCGGCGTGGATGACCTCGACGGCGGACGAGGGGCATGGCGGCATCATCAACCTACCTGCCATCCTGGTCTGTTTGCTGGTCACCTGGATCCTGTCCCGTGGAACCAAGGCCTTCGGCCGCTTCGAGCTGGTGGCGGTGGCCATCAAGGTGGTCCTGATCCTGTTCATCATCGGCCTCGGCATCTTCTACATCAACACCAACAACTACAACCCGTTCATGCCCAGCGGTTTCGGCCCGGTGGTGGCCGGTTCGGCCACCGTGTTCTTCGCCGTGTTCGGCTACGACGCCATGAGCACCGCGGCCGAGGAAGCCAAGGACGGCAAGAAGCACATGCCCAAGGCGATCGTGCTCTCGCTTGTCATCGCCATGCTCCTTTACGTTGCGGCGACGCTGGTGCTCACCGGCATGCAGAATTACAAGGACATCAACCCGACGGCCGGTTTCGCCTCCGCCTTCAGCGGTGTTGGCCTGCCTGTCATCGCCACCATCATCTCGGTGTTCGCCGTCCTGTCCATCCTCACCGTCATGTTGACCTTCCTCCTCGGCGTTACCCGTGTTTGGTTCTCCATGAGCCGTGACGGCCTGCTCCCGGGCTGGTTTGCGAAGACGGACCGCCATGGCACCCCGCAGCGTGTCACGTGGATTGCAGGCCTTGCGTCGGCATTCTTGGCGGGCGTGTTCCCCATCAAGGCCGTTGCGGACCTGACCAACATCGGTATCCTGGCCGCGTTCGTCGTCGTTTGCCTCTCGGTCATCATCTTTCGGTACAAGAAGCCCGACGCGCCGCGTACCTTCCGGCTGCCGTTCATGCCCGTGGTTCCGGCATTCGGCATGCTTGCGTCAGCCTTCCTCATGACGCAGTTGCATTGGGAAACGTGGCTGCGCTTTGTCGTGTGGCTGGCCATCGGACTCGTGATCTACTTCAGCTACGGCCGCAAGCATTCCCTCATGAATCCGGACAGTCCCCGCCATCAGGAGCTTTCTGCCCACGAGGCCCAGCTGTGACGCCCCTCGAAGAGGCATTTGACATCCCAGTCAAATTTTCCCTTGGCACCTCCAAGGTCTCGGGTTAGGATCGAAAACGGAGGAGCGAACTGGCTCCGGGATGGAAAGGAGGTGCCCGTGGGATTATTTGACGATCTGAAGGGCAAAGTTCAGGACCTCGTTGGTGGCAATGAAGAAGCCATCAAGGATGGCATCGAATAGGCCGCCGATTTTATCGACGACTAGATGCGGTTCAGAGAGCCGCTTCCAGGTTCGTGGGCAACCTCGACGGTTTGCTGTGAGGGCTTCGGCCCGGACAGCTCCCTCCGCCAATGAGGCTCCGTAGCCGGTTCAACCGGCCAGAGCTCCCGAATACAGTTACGTCAACGGGGCACCGGTCCCGCCGCGAGGCGCCGCCGGTGCCCTTGGCGTTTAACCGCCGCGTCCTCGGCAGACGGGCCGCGGCTCCGGTAACGTGAGGGACTATGCCAGCGTCACCTCTCCACACCGGACAGACACGTCCAGCGCCCGCTTCGAGGCAGCTCTCCCGGCCGCTTGTGGCCGGAATCGTGACCGCGCTGGTCGGCTTCACTTCATCCTTCGCAGTGGTGCTCGCAGGCCTCAGGGCGATGGGGGCCAGTCAGGAACAGGCCGCCAGCGGGCTGCTTGCCCTCACTCTCACCTTCGGGGTCGGAGTGCTCTGGCTGTCCTGGCGCTCGCGCCTGCCGGTTACGCTCGCGTGGTCGACGCCCGGCGCCGCTTTACTGGCAGGAGCCGGAGTGCCCGACGGCGGGTGGCCGGCCGCCGTCGGCGCCTTCCTTGTCGCTGGGGTGCTGATCGCCCTGACGGGGCTCATTCCGGCTCTCGGCAAGCTGATGGCGAAGATTCCCACGGCCCTCGCCCAGGCGATGCTGGCCGGAGTGCTCCTGTCCCTCTGCCTTGCCCCGTTCAAGGCCTTGGGCACCGCTCCCCTGCTGGTGGCTCCCGTGATCCTCTGTTGGCTCGTCATGATGAAGCTGGCGCCCCGTTGGTCGGTCCCTGCCGCGTTGTTGGTGGCGTTGGCCGTCATTGGAATCTATATCGTGGCCAACGGTGCGGGCATTCCCACGAACCGGTTGTTGCCCGGGTTGCAGTGGACCACCCCCGCTTTCACGCTGAGCTCGGTGGCCGGCGTCGCGCTGCCCTTGTTCATTGTCACCATGGCATCCCAGAACATTCCCGGGGTGGCTGTGCTGAAGTCCTTCGGCTACACCGTCCCGTGGCGCCAGTCAATGTTGGTGACCGGGGCAGGGACTGCGCTCGGGGCTCCCTTCGGTGGACATGCGATCAACCTTGCCGCACTGAGCGCCGCGCTGGCAGCCGGGGAAGAAGCGGGTGAGGACCGGGGCCGGCGCTGGATCGCGGCCTTCACGTCCGGCCTTGCCTACCTCGTGCTGGCAGCGTTCTCCGCCGCGCTGGTGACCGTCGTGGCGGCGGCACCACCAGGGCTCCTGGAGGCCGTCGCAGGATTGGCCCTGCTGGGCACCTTGGCCTCCGCCATCGCTTCTGCGCTGGCTATCGCCGAAGAACGCATCGGAGCGTCCGTGACGTTCCTGATCGCAGCCTCGGGCCTCAGTTTCGCAGGAATCGGCGCCGCGTTCTGGGCACTCGCCGCCGGAATCCTGGTTCGTTGGGTCCTGAAAGACAGGGAACCCCAAAACTAGAGTGGGGCAGCAGGGTCCCTACGAAGGCTCGTGGTTTTGGCCCTCACGCGCCAGGGCGGTCAGGCGGGACACGGCGCGGAAGTACTTCTTCATGTACCCGCCGGTCATCATTTCCTCGGTGAAGAGCTTGTCGAAGGGGACGCCGCTGGCAAGGATCGGGACGTCCTTGTCGTACAGGCGGTCGGCCAGCACCACGAAGCGCAGGGCAACGGCCTGCTCCGTAATGGTTGCCACATCGCGCCAGACGACCGCGTCGATTCCTGCGATCAGCTTCCGGTAACGGCTGGGGTGGACACCCGCGAGGTGGTCGATCAGGCCGCGGAAATCGTCCACGGCCACTGTCTGGCCATCGAACTCGGCGTGCATCTGCCGCTTAAGGTCTTCGGTCTTCAAGGGTGCCGGGGCTGCGGGCAGTCCGCGGTGCCTGAAGTCTTCCCCGTCGATCCTGACAACATCGAACTGGTCCGCAAGGACCTGGATCTCCCGTTGGAAGTCGACGGCGGCAAAGCGGCCGTCCCCTAGTGAACCAGGCAAAGTGTTGGACGTGGCAGCGAGCTTCACACCGGCGTCGGACAATTCACGCATGAGGCGCGACATCAGCACCGTGTCGCCCGGATCGTCGAGCTCGAATTCGTCAATGCAGACAAGCTTGTAGCTGCTCAAAGCCTCCACGGTCTTCCGGAAGGACAGGGCGCCTACCAGGTTGGTGTACTCCACGAAGGTCCCGAAGGCTTTCGGCCCGGGAGCGGAGTGCCACAGGGAAGCCAGCAGGTGGGTCTTTCCGACGCCGAATCCGCCGTCGAGATAGATCCCGGCCCTGGTGTTGACCTTCTTGCTGAAAAGGCGCTTGAAAAGACCGTCTCCGTCGCCGGCTCCCACCGTCGCCCCGAAAGCTTCCAGGGCCTTGACCGCCGCGGCTTGGCTGGGCTGGTTCGGATCCGGCCGGTAGCTCTTGAAGGACACCGCTCCGAACCGTGGCGAAGGGTAGAAACCCTTGAGAATCTCATCCGCTGAGGCCGCCGGCGTGCGCGCGACGAGCTGTTCGATCTGTACCAATGCGGTCCGTTCTTCGTGTCGTAAGTCCCCAGCAAGAATACCGGCAATGACACGCCCCGGGCGGCCACGTGATGAAGGCCATATTTCATCATATGAACGGGGAGGAGCTTTAGTCCCCGGCCCTCGATACTGTGGGATTAATGCCCGGGCACGTCCTATCGCCCGGCGCCGCCCGGTGTCAGTGAAAGTGTCAGTGAAAGGCCATACCAATGTCCTACCCCGTTGAACAGAACGAGAAGTTCGCAGCGTACGCCCACCCGGAACGACTGGTGTCCACCGAGTGGCTCGCCGCGGCGCTTGAAGGCGGTGCGCTCGGCGACGGCAAGCTGGTTGTTGTCGAATCCGACGAAGACGTCCTCCTGTACGAGACCGGCCACATCCCGGGGGCAGTCAAGATCGACTGGCACACCGACCTGAACGATGAAGTCACGCGGGACTACGTCGACGGTGAAGCATTCGCAGCCTTGGCGGCCGCCAAGGGAATCTCGCGTGACACCACCGTGGTGATCTACGGCGACAAGTCCAACTGGTGGGCCGCTTACGCCCTCTGGGTATTCACCCTCTTCGGCCACGAAGACGTCCGGCTCCTGGACGGAGGCCGCGACAAGTGGATCGCCGAAGGCCGCGAAGTCACCACCGACGTCCCCCAGCCCGCCGCGGGCGAATACCCTGTGATCGAACGCAACGACGCCCCGATCCGCGCCTTCAAGGACGATGTCCTGGCTCACTTCGGCAAGCCGCTGATCGACGTCCGCTCCCCCGAGGAATACACCGGACAGCGCACCCACATGCCGGCCTACCCCGAAGAAGGCGCCCTGCGTGGCGGCCATATTCCCACCGCAGCCTCGATCCCGTGGGCACGCGCCGCTGCCGAAGATGGCACCTACCGCAACCGGACCGAACTTGAGGACCTCTATCTCGGAGAAGCAGGCCTCACGGAAGGCGACGACGTCGTGGCCTACTGCCGCATCGGCGAGCGTTCCAGCCACACCTGGTTCGCGCTGAAGTACCTGCTTGGCTTCGAAACGGTCCGCAACTACGACGGTTCCTGGACAGAGTGGGGCAATGCAGTGCGCGTCCCGATCGTCAAGGGCGCCGAGCGGGGCTCCGTCCCCGCACTCGCCGGAAAGTAGTCCGGACCTCCGTGCCTTGCCGTCCTGGCGCGGCCATATTGAAGCAACAGGGAGCCAGACCGGCCCGGACCTGCGTAAGCTGGAAGTGATGAGTACCAATACTTTGCCCGCCGCACTGGCGGAAATTGTCGATGACTTCCAGGCACTGACCGAGCCCGATCGCCTTCAGCTGTTGCTTGATTTCTCGCGCGGGCTCCCGGCCTTGCCGGAACGGCTGCTGGACCACCCCGAGCTCCTGGAGCAAGTGGTGGAGTGCCAGTCGCCCCTGTTCCTGACCATTGAGCAGGAAAAGACCCCCGACGGCGTCGCGTACCGTTTGTACTTCAAGGCACCGCCTGAGGCGCCCACCACGCGCGGCTTCGCGGGGGTTTTGCACGAGGGCCTGGACGGGCTGACTGCCGCAGAGATCCTGGCTGTTCCCGACGACATGCCCGAATTGCTGGGCCTCACCCGGGCCATCACACCGCTGCGCATGCGCGGCATGACGGCCATGCTGGGACGGATCAAGCGCAAAGTCGCCGCGGCAGACCGCTTGTTGTCCTGATCCGGGATACTCCGGGAATGGCCAGGAAACAGGCTTCACAGGGAACGCCGGCCACAGCCGTACTGGCTGCGGCCGGCGTTCCTTTCACGCTGCACCCCTATGCGCATGATCCTTCGGCGCCCAGCTATGGCCTCGAGGCAGCCGAGGTCCTCGGCATCGATCCCGGGCGGGTCTTCAAGACCTTGATGGTGGACATTGAAGGCAAGCTGGCGGTCGGCATCGTTCCGGTCAGTGGCACGCTGGATCTCAAGGCAATTGCCGCGGCTCTCGGATCGAAGAAGGCAACCATGGCCGATCCCAAGATGGCCGAGCGACGCACCGGCTATGTCCTGGGTGGAATTTCCCCGCTGGGCCAACGCCAGGCATCGCCCACGGTGCTCGACGAATCGGCATTGGCCTTCGGAACGATCCTCGTCTCCGGTGGACACCGTGGCCTGGATATTGAGCTGGATCCCGCAGACCTTATTCGACTGACCGGCGCCCGGACTGCGCCGATCGGCAGCCCCTAGCATACGCAGGGAGCACGGGCGCCAAGGCTCTCAATCCGACGCCGGCCCGCCACGGGGCGTGAGCCGTGGAGCCAACCACGAGCTCACCAGCCGTTCCCACTTCTGCGGATCCACGTTCCACTCTTTCGTGTGGCGGGCGCCGTCGAAGGGCTCAAAGGTGACCATGTCCGGATTCTTTTCGGCGAGGCTGGCCGAGGGCTCGTAGGGAACGTATTCGTCATCCACACTGTGGATCACGAGCGTCGGAGTCCGCAGTTCGACGGCACGGGTGTCCCAGTCCATTGCCTTCAAGTCAACGGGCGCGGCGAGGCCGGTGAGGCGCCGGCCCAATGGGTGCCCCAACATCAGCTGTCCGTAGCGGCCGACGGCGTAGGGAATCCTGTTGATCTGTGCGTGGTGTGCCAGGACGTTGACCCAGTTGATGACCGGCGCGTCCAGGACCATGGCCCTGATCACGTGGCGGTTGCGCGAAAGATCGGCAGTCTGCAGGCAGATCGCCCCGCCCATCGACCAACCGAACAGGACCACCTCGTGGGCGCCTTGGGCGAGTGCGTAGTCAATGGCGGCGTCGACGTCGTGCCATTCCGTGGACCCCAGGCCGTAACGCCCGTCGGGGGCCGACGGTGCCAGTCCGTCGTTCCGGTACGAAACCAGGAGGCTGTCGAGCCCGAGTTCGCGAGCGGTGCGCACGGCGCGCAAGCCTTCGAGCCGGGTAGCACCACGGCCATGGACCATGATCGCCCACACCTTCGCCGGCTCCCCCGCGCCCGACGGAATCAGCCACGCAGGGGCGTGGCCACCCTCGACGTCGATCTGTATGTCTTCCGAATCCAGGCCAAGCGCCGCCGGGGAGTCATAGACTGCACCGCTCCACCATGCGCGCCGGGCTGTCGCCAGATCCCCGCTGTAGACTTCCTCGACTTCGCGCTGCACCGTCCGCTCAGCGGGTGAATAGGACACTATCCGTCCGATCCGCGCGAACCCCGTCCCGCCCGCGAAGTAGAGGCTGAAGACGCCGTCGACAGTGGTGTCCGGGGTCGCTGCGAGGATGACCTGAAGCCCTTTGTCGCCGCGCACCACCGCCAACACTTCCTGGTCGGCTTCGCGCGTTGAAGGCGTGATGACCCGCCGGGCGAAATAGGCTGCGAGCGCGGAAGAACCTGCGCCGAGCAAGCCGGCGATGCCGCTTCCGGCAACGATCCCGGCAACGGCCCATTTCGCGCGCACGGACATTTTCGCGCCGTTCTCAACGGTCGGAGCAGCTCGGGTCATGGTTGCCATATGACCATTCTCCCGGTTGGGGGGGCAGTGTTCCGAACAGCGCCCCCTGGGGCGTTTCGTCCCGGCACGCGACGCCATAGCAACAACAGAATTGCCGCGCCAAACCATGCCTCCCGGCGCAGCTCAGGTCTACGCTGTAGCCATGAGTGAACCAATCGTGATCCTTACCGAAGAGCCCCTCGGCCCGGACGACCGCGTCAATATTGCCAAGCTGATCGACGGCGGAGACTCGCCCCTGGTGGTGTTGGTGCCGTCGAACACGGAACGGCACTTGTTGGTCGACTTCCTCGAGAACCTCTCGCTGCTTGACGTAGCCAAGGCATTCCGGGACCTGGTCGCGGAGGCACCGGATCCCCAGTCGGAGCGGGCACAGGCTGCGGAGACCTTGTCGGCTTCCCTCGTCGCCTTGGATGGGCTGGGTGGCGGCGTCACGGGTGAAATCGTCGACGGCGGTGCCGTGGCGGGCTTGGTGTCCAAGGTCAAGGCACTCAACGCGGCACAGGCCGTCGTGGTCACCCGCCCGCACGCGATTGCCGATACCTTCCACACGGACTGGGCGAACAAGGCCCAGGACCAGTTGGGGCTGCCCGTGCTTCATCTCTATGCCGGCTCGGGATTTATCGGCGACTCGTGAACGTTGGAGAGAGCATGAGCACTGCAGACAACAGGAAATATTTCCAAGCAGCGGACCCCTTGGCCGGGGTTCCCCACCAGGACGTCCCGAAGGACGGGCAATGCGTGGAGAAAACAGACGCGGAGTGGCGCGAGGAACTTACCCCTGAGGAATTCAGGGTCCTCCGCCAGGCCGGAACGGAACGCCCTTACACCGGTGAGTACTGGGACACCCATACAGCGGGCGTGTACCAATGCAGGGCGTGCGGCGCCGAGCTATTCACCAGCAATGAGAAATTCGATTCCCATTGCGGCTGGCCGTCCTTCTGGGCCCCGCTCGCGGAAGGCACCGTCCGGTACATCCATGACCGCACTTTGGGAATGGAACGGGTGGAGGTCCGGTGCGCCACGTGCGATTCGCACCTGGGACACGTTTTCGAGGGCGAGGGCTACGGCACGCCGACTGACCAGCGGTATTGCATCAACTCCGTTTCGCTCAAGCTCGTCGAATCCCCGGCAGGGCAGTAGCCCCGGGCAGTAAATCCGAGCCCCGGCTCCGGACGCAAACGACAAGCTACCGGCGGTCCCCCGCGGCCAGCCCTCCCCGGGCTGGATCTTCCGGGGGTCGCCGGAACCACTTGCACAAGAGTTTCTTATGCTCATGCCACTTTTGAATTAGCTACTCTGACTGCTTGCTACGCTCACCTCAGAACAATGATTCTTGAGGAAAGGCACCGTCGACGATGACCACCACCGTTACCACCACCCGTCCGCGCATCACGTCGGACAACCGGGACTGGATCTCCCTGAAGGCCGCAGCCACCGCGCTGCAGACATTCCAAAGCCAGGACGGTTCAATCCAGGATTCCCTCCACCATGAGGCTGCCCGGGCCTACACAGCCACCATCACGGAGGCCATCACGACCCTGGCTCCTGCGTTCCCGCACGACGCTGCCTATCTTGACCTCCTGGTGGAAGATTTCGGCCGTTGGGCAGACGCCGGCTTCGGAGTCCCGGACTTCCTCGACTCGCTCCTTGCGTTCCAGCCGCAGGAACACCGTGAAGACGGGCTCCAGCACCTCGTGGTATTCCCCATGTACACCCAGAACGGAAGCACGAGCCGGCTCGTGGAAGCCGTCCTGATCGAAGTGATCTGGCCCGAGTTCATCGGCGCATTGGAGGCCGGAGACTACTCCAACAAGCTGTTCGTCCCCATCCGCTTCCTGGACTTCACTCCCGGCTACGACACCAATTCGGCCGTGCTCTTTCCCGAGACCGTCGCAGTTCGCGAAACGCCCGCCTTCACGTGGGGCGCCATCTTCGCCGACCGCGAGGCCGCACGCTTCCGCCGTGTCCTCAAAGCGGCCGCCGCAACCACCTCCCTTGAGCTGCCCGCGGATGCCGCCGAGCTCCTGGATGACCAGGAACTCACGCAGCGGACGTTCGTCATGTGGGACCTGATCCACGACCGCACCCACATGCGCGGCGACCTTCCCTTCGATCCGTTCATGATCAAGCAGCGGATGCCGTTCTTCCTCTACTCGCTCGAAGAGCTCCGCTGCGACCTGACAGCCTTCCGAGAATCCGTCCGGATCGAAAAGGACGAGGACGCTTCCCCGGACGCCCGGCGCCACGCGAAGCTCGTGCAGTACGCGGTCATCTTCGACCGCATCTTCCGGTTCGCCATCACCGGCAACCGGGTCCGCAATTACGACGGCCTGGGTGGCCAGCTCCTCTTCGCCTGGATGCACCAGCACCACGTCCTGCACTGGACCGACAGCAAGCTCAGCATCGACTGGGACGAGGCGGCCGACGTCGTCGTCGAACTCGGCGCCCGGATCGAAGAACTGTACTGGCGCTCCATCGACCGCCCCAAGGCCGCCCACTGGCTCGCAGCGTATAAGCTCATTTCCGGTACGGTCACTCCCCACCCGGCTTCGGTCTGGGCGAAGGGCCCAGAGGCACTGCCGCTCGACGGGCCGCCCCGCGGCCTCACCGACCAGGTCCTCGACGACGAATTCCCCCTGTCCATGTTCTACGAAGCACTGGAGAAGAAAATGCGTCCGATCATCGAATCAACCACCGGTATCACCGGGCAGACCGCAGCCTCATGACGGGCGAACCGCTGACTGTCGTCGTCACCGGCGGCAGTAACTCCTCCGGCATCGCCGTGGCCCGCGCCTTCGCCCAGGCCGGGCACCGGGTCTTCACGATCGGCTCCAACGAGGCCCGCATCAAGGCCGCCGCGGCCGAGGCGGGCAACGACGTCACTCCCCTCGTGTGCGATCTTTCCCGGCTGGAGTCTGTGCGCGAACTCGCCGCGGAGATCCACCAGAGCACGGAAAGGGTCGACGGCGTCGTCCACCTGGTCGGTGGGTGGCGCGGCGCCAAGGGAATCGAAGACCAGCCGGACGAAGACTGGGCCGCGCTTGAGCAAAGCGCCATCACCACCCTGAGGAACGTCTCCAGGGTTTTCTACAAGGATCTCGCGTCCTCCCCCACGGGTCGTTTCGCCATGGTGAGTTCGACGGCGGTCGCCGCACCCACCGCGGGAGCCGCCACCTACGCGGCCGCCAAGGCTGCGGCGGAGACCTGGACCCTGGCCCTGGCCGACGGGTTCCGCCGCGATCAATCAGGCAATAAGGACGAACCTACGGACCAACACAGTGCGGCCGTCGTCTTCGTGGTCAAGTCGCTCCTGGACGCGGCGATGCGGCGGGAACACCCGGAACGGAAATTCCCCGGATACACGGACGTCGACGACTTGGCGGCGGCCGCCGTCGGGCTCTTCGACAAGCCGGCAGCGGAATTGAACGGACAGCGCCTCCTCCTGGCCAAATAGACTGAAAGCGTGAACGAACAAGTGACGAGCACTACAGAAGAATTCCCGGCTGCCTTCGATACGGAAGCCGGCGGGCGCCTCCACGATCCCTCCATCCGCGGATTCGCCTCAGACAACTACTCAGGAGTCCACCCCGAAATCCTGGCGGCCCTCGCCGCAGCCAATGGCGGCCACCAGGTCTCTTACGGGGAGGACCAATACACGGAACGGCTCCAGGAAGTCATGGAGCAACACTTCGGCGAGGGCATCGAATGCTTCCCCGTCTTCAACGGGACCGGCGCGAACGTGTTGTCCCTGCAATCACTGTTGCCGCGCTGGGGTGCCGTCATCTGCGCCTCGACCGCCCACATCAATATGGACGAGAACGGCGCGCCGGAGCGTATCGGCGGCATCAAGCTGCTCCAGGTCCCCACTGTGGATGGCAAGCTGACCCCCGGGTTGATCGACCGCGAAGCCTGGGGCTGGGGCGACGAGCACCGTGCGCAGCCCCTGGCGGTCTCCATCACGCAGACCACGGAGCTCGGCACGTGCTACACGCCGGAAGAGATCCGGGCGATCGCCGACCACATCCATGCCAAGGGCATGAAACTGCACATGGACGGCGCCCGGCTCGCCAATGCCGCCGCACACCTTGGGGTGCCGTTGCGGGCCTTCACCCGCGACGCCGGAGTGGACATTTTGTCCTTCGGCGGTACCAAGAACGGGCTGCTATTCGGCGAGGTTGTCGTTGCCCTGAATCCGGAGGCCGCCCACGGACTGAAGTTCCTGCGCAAGATGAACATGCAGCTTGCCTCCAAGATGCGCTTCATTTCGGTCCAGTTCATCGCGCTTCTTGAGTCCGGGCTGTGGCTTCGCTCTGCGGAACACGCCAATGCCATGGCCTCGCGGCTGCGTACAGCCGTCGACTCCATCGAGGGTGTGGAGCCGACCCAGGCCACAGAGTCCAACGGCGTCTTCGCGGTCCTGCCCGCCGGCGTCGCTGATCGCCTCCGATCCTCCTTCAAGTTCTACGACTGGAACGAAGCGAACCGCGAGGTGCGCTGGATGTGTTCCTTCGACACCACGGAAGAGGACATCGATTCCTTCGTTGCCGCAATCAAGCGCGAACTGGCGTCCGCATAGGGCATGGGACGGGGCGGCGTGGCTTCAAGGTTTCGCCGCCCCTGACACATAATCTGCGAAGGTGAACGCACTCGCACAGGTTCCCGCGGATTTCTTGCATGCGTTGGGAACGCTACGAAAAGCAAAGTGCCGGAGCGAGCTGCGCCTCGCGGAAATCCCGGCGCCGTCCCGCCTGGCGCCCTTCGCCGTGGCCTTGGGCGCCGAGGTCTTCAGCCGGTCGGCGCGTCCCGGCCAGACCCCTGTCCATGGCCCCGCGGCCATGGCATTTTCCCGTGAGAACAACGCGGGATCCCCCGGCGCGGCCGATGACGAAGACGATGAGCTTGCAACAGGCAGGTTCATCCTGCTCCACGATCCCGACGGCTCGGCTGTGTGGGACGGGGAATTCAGGATCGTCACCTATATCCGGGCCCAGCTCGAAGCCGACATGGGCAACGATGCCATGCTCGGTTCCGTGGCCTGGACGTGGCTCGTGGACGCCCTGGAGAACCACTCAGCCCGGTACCGGGCCGCGGGCGGAACGGCCACGCGCATCCTGTCCGAGAGTTTCGGCACTTTGGCCGAAAGACCGGAAACCATCGACATCGAACTCCGTGCCTCATGGACACCTGCGTCTTCCGATGTCCAGGCCCATCTGGAGGCCTGGTGTGACATGGTCTGCACGTTCGCAGGGCTTCCTCCCCTGCCTCCCGGCGTCACGCCCCTGCCGAACCGGAGGCTCACATGAAGCCTGTGACAGTCCGCTGGAAGCTCCGGCCGGACCGGCCAGGCACAGAGTCGGTAAACTGAAGGCACCATGACCCCTGAAAACCTGGAACCCACCACGGCCGGCGCTCCGGCTGCTGATCCCACACCACACATCACGGTAGACGGCTTTGAAGGCCGGATACCCGAGATCATCGATCTGGATGCCCCGCGCGAGGGCGTGCCCCTTGTCATCGACACGCTCGCTGGCCTGGAGCGGTGCGCGGCCGCCATCGCCGCAGGATCCGGCCCCGCCGGGGTCGACGCCGAGCGGGCCTCCGGCTTCCGATACGGGCAGCGCGCCTTCCTGGTGCAGATCAGGCGCGACGGCGCAGGAACCTGGCTGATCGACCCCGAACCCTTCGATGACTTGAAAATCATCAACGAGGCGCTGCGCGGCGTCGAGTGGATCCTGCACGCCGCCACGCAGGATCTTCCGTGCCTGGCCGAGCTTGGCATGTGGCCCGACAAGCTCTTCGACACGGAACTCGCCGCACGCCTCGCCGGACTGCCCCGCGTAGGCCTCGCAGCCGTCATCGAGCAGCTCCTCGGCTTCGGCCTCGCGAAGGAGCACTCGGCCGCCGACTGGTCCACCCGGCCCCTCCCCGAACCGTGGCTGCGGTACGCGGCCCTCGACGTCGAGGTGCTCGCCGAACTGCGTGAAGAACTCATCGAACTCCTGGAAACAGACGGCAAGCTCGAATTCGCCGAACAGGAATTCGCGGGCATCCTTGGAGCAGGCCTTCCGGTCCCGCGGGTGGACCCGTGGCGCAAGACTTCCGGGTTGCACCAGATCCGCGACCGCCGTCAATTGGCTGCCGTACGTGAGCTTTGGTACGAACGGGATCAGCTCGCGCGCAAACGGGATGTTGCACCCAGCCGCCTCATTCCCGATTCCGCCCTGGTCGCCGCGGCCAAGGCCATGCCGGCAACCGTTCCGCAACTCCTGGCCACCAAAGGCTTCCACGGGCGGGCCGCACAGCGCGAAGCACCACGCTGGCTGCGCTGCATCGCCGGCGCACGGAACACCGAGGACCTTCCGCCGCTGCACCTCCCAACCAACGCTCCCCCACCCCCGCGTGTCTGGACAGACCGCGATCCCGACGCCGCGGCGCGCCTGGGCACTGCACGGCCCCGGCTTCAGGAAGCGGCCGATGGGCTCAAGCTCCCCGTGGAGAACCTGCTCACCCCGGATTACATGAGGCGCGTGCTGTGGCGGCCGCCGTCGGACATCACCGTGGAGTCCGTGTCGGAAGAGCTGCGCGCCCTCGGCGCCCGCGAGTGGCAAATCGCCATCACGGCGCCGATCCTCACCGAGGCGTCACTGAATCCGCAACCGTTGCCGCCCAAGGATCCCAAAGAGCCGCGGAACCCGGCTTCCAAGGAACGAACCCCGGCCCCTTAGCGGAAGGTTCCGGCACCCCCTTGCGACGCCCGCTCACAAACAAGCCCCTCCGACGCGACCCCCACTCACAGACAAGCCTGTTTCCACGTCCATTCATGAGTGATGTGAGCGGGGGTCCGTCGGAAACCCTTCATACGTGAGCGAGCGTCCGGCGGAAAGCCCCCATATGTGAGCGGGGGTCTCCTTGCGCGCTAAGTTACTGGCGAGTAACATGGCCGTGAATGAGACCGGCTTCCCCTCTGCGGGGTGTCCGGCATCCATGTCTCAACGAGGAGCCACAATGAGCCAAACCGGAAACAGCGCCACGCCGCGTACAGTCCGCGACGTCGTCTTCGTGGACGGTGTCAGGACGCCGTTCGGCAAGGCCGGCGACAAGGGAATCTATGCGGGCACCCGTGCCGACGACCTCGTGGTCAAGTGCATCCGCGAACTGATGCGCCGCAACCCGAGCCTGCCCGCCGAGCGCGTCGACGAAGTGGCCATCGCCGCCACGACGCAGACCGGCGACCAGGGCTTGACCATCGGCCGCACCGCAGCCCTCCTGGCGGGCCTTCCTCGCAGCGTGCCCGGCTTTGCCATCGACCGCATGTGCGCAGGTGCAATGACCGCGGTCACGACGACGGCGAGCGGCATCGGTTTCGGCGCGTACGACGTCGTGATTGCGGGCGGTGTGGAGCACATGGGCAACCACCCGATGGGCGCCGGCGCCGATCCCAACCCGAGGCTCATGTCCGAGCGGATCGTGGACCCGGCCGCCCTGAACATGGGCAACACCGCCGAGAACCTGCACGACCGTTTCCCGTCGATCACCAAAGAGCGGACGGACACGTACGCAGCGGCGTCGCAGGCAAAGCTTGCCACGGCTTACGGCAAGGGCCGGATCCAGCCCGATTTGGTCCCGGTCGCCACGATGAAGCCCGGACAGGGGTGGACAGTGAACACTGTCGACGAGCCGCCGCGCCCCGGCACCACGGTGGACGACCTCTCGGAGCTGCGCACCCCGTTCAGGGCCCACGGCCGGGTCACCGCAGGCAACGCCGCCGGCTTGAACGACGGCGCAACGGCGGCAGTCCTGGCGTCCGCCGAAGCTGCCGAGGAGCTTGGCCTGTCCGTGAAGATGCGCCTGGTCTCCTATGCCTTCGCCGGGGTCGAGCCCGAAGTCATGGGCATCGGACCGGTCCCGGCCACCGAAAAGGCCCTCAAGAACGCCGGACTGGGCATCGAGGATATCGGCCTTTTCGAGATCAACGAGGCCTTCGCGGTTCAGGTCCTGAGCTTCCTGGACCACTTCGGAATCGCCGACGACGACCCGCGCGTCAACCGCTATGGCGGGGCGATCGCCGTCGGGCATCCCCTCGCGTCGTCCGGCGTGCGGCTCATGAATCAACTTGCCCGCCAGTTCGAGGAAGACCCGTCCGTCCGGTACGGCATCACCACCATGTGCATCGGTTTGGGAATGGGCGCCACAGTAATCTGGGAGAACCCTCACCACCCGAGCTACAACGGACACACCATCGACCACAGCGAGACCCGGACCGCCGCCGACACCGAGAGCAAGGGAGCCGCAGCATGAGCGCCGCAGAATTCCAGAAACTGGCCGGACTGTTCCCGGATGAGACAGTGACCCACTCCTACGTCCAGGACATCGAACTCCCCGGCAATGCAGGAACGTTCGCCCTGATCACCCTGGACAACGGCCTGGACCACACCAAGCCCACCACCCTCGGACCCAACACCCTCGTCGAGCTCGGGACGGTCCTTGAAGGACTCAAGGACCGCGCTGCGCGCGGCGAGATCGTCGGCGTCGGCGTCACGGGCAAGCCGTACTTCCTGGTGGCCGGAGCGGACCTCTCGGCGGTCAAGCAGCTCGAAGAGCGCGAACACGGCCTGTGGATGGCCCAGCTGGGCCACGACGTCTACGCGACCCTCGCCGATCTGGGTGTTCCCAGCTTCGCCTTCATCAACGGCCTCGCGCTCGGTGGCGGCCTCGAAATCGCCCTCCAGTCCACCTACCGCACGGTCTCGACGGGCGCGGGCGCCCTCGCTTTGCCCGAAGCGTTCATCGGGCTTGTCCCCGGTTGGGGCGGCGTCTACATCCTGCCGCGGCTCATCGGCCCGGAAAACGCCGTCAAGGTCATGATCGAGAACCCGCTGAGCAACAACCGCACGCTCACCGGCCCCCAGGCTTTCCAGCTGGGAATTGCCGACGCCATCTTCGAACCCGCGGATTTCGTGGAGCAGTCCATCGCCTGGGCCGCGAAAGTGATCGCGGGTGAAACCGTCCCGGAGCGGAGCAACTCCGTGGACCCGGAGGATCCCGCCGTTGCCGAACGCTGGGCCGGCGCCGTAGCGGCGGGCCGGGCCTTCGTGGAGGCCAAGACCTCAAACGCATCACCGGCTCCAGCCAAGGTGCTGGACATCCTCGAAGCCAACCGGACCATGGGCAAGGCGGAATCCGCGGCCCTGGAATGCGAGACGCTCGCCGACTTGATGCAGACGGACGAGTTCCGTTCCACCGTCTACGCCTTCCTCGACCTCGTGCAGAAACGGTCCAAGCGTCCCGCCGGCGCACCCGACCGCAAGCTCGCGCGTCCGGTGACGAAGATCGGCGTCGTCGGTGCCGGCCTGATGGCGAGCCAGCTCGCGTTGCTGTTCGCACGCCAGCTCAAAGTACCCGTGGTCCTGACGGACATCGACCAGGAACGCGTGGACAAGGGAGTTGCCTACGTCCATGCGGAGGTGAACAAGCTGCTCGGCAAGAAGCGGATCAGCTCCGACGCCGCCAACAGGACCAAGGCCCTGGTCAGCGGGTCCGTCTCCAAAGAGTCTTTCGCCGATGCGGACTTTGTCATTGAAGCCGTCTTCGAAGAACTCAATGTCAAGAAGCAGGTCTTCGCGGAAGTGGAGGCCATTGTCTCCGCCGAATGCATCCTCGCGACCAACACCTCCTCGCTCTCAGTGACCGCGATGGCCGAAGATCTGCAGTACCCGGAGCGCCTGGTCGGTTTCCACTTCTTCAACCCCGTTGCGGTCATGCCGCTCCTGGAGATCGTGCGTGCTCCGAAGACCGACGACGCCGTGCTGGCCACCGCGTTCGAGCTCGCCAAGGGCTTGAAGAAGACAGCGGTGCTGGTCAAGGACGCCGCCGCTTTCGTCGTCAACCGGATCCTGCTGCGGCTCATGGGCGAAGTCATTGCCGCATTCGACGAAGGCACGCCGGCGGAAGTGGCCGATTCGGCGCTGCGACCCATGGGCCTGCCAATGAGTCCGTTCACCCTCAGCGCGATGGTGGGCCTTCCGGTCGCCCAGCACGTCCAGGAATCGCTGCACGCTGCCTTCGGCGAACGTTTTGCGGTGTCCCAGAACCTGCAGAAGCTGGTTGACAATGGCGTGAAGTCGCTCTGGGTCCAGGGTCCTGACAGAAAGCCGGCCATCCCGGCGGAGACGTTGGCCCTCATGTCCTTCGGCAGCACCGCGTCCACGACCGAGGAAGTCTTGCGTCGCACCCAGGACGCCCTGGCCGAGGAAATCGGACTCATGCTCTCCGAAGGCGTGGTGGCCGGTCCCGAAGACATTGACCTCTGTGTGATCCTCGGAGCTGGCTGGCCGATGTTCCTGGGCGGGATCACGCCGTATTTGGACCGGGTGGGCGCCTCCGAGCGTGTCAACGGCAAACGCTTCCTGGCACCCGGGATCGCTTCGAAGCCGGTAGCCGGGTAGCTCCCTGCTCCTCGTGACGTCGGCTATGCCGCCTGCCGCGTACCGCGCCAGGCGGCATAGCCGATGACCAGCGAAATGAGGCAACCAATGGTCGTGTCGACAAGACGCTCGCCGAGGAGTGAAGGGGACAGCTGGTGCCCCAGGCCGCTGAGCACCGCGACAAGCGGGGTCATGACCAACGCATAGGCCGTGTAGTTGGCGGCCTTGAGGTATTGCCGGGCCGCCCCGACGACGCAGATGATGCCGACCGTTGCCCAGATCGGAAGGGCACCGAGGAGCAGTCCGCCCACGAGGACACCCAGCGCCGTACCCAGGCCTCGCTGGACAGTGCGCGCAAGACCGGCCCGGTGGTCGCGTTGCACCACGAGCACGACCGTCAGCAGGATCCACTGGGAGTGCGGGCCTCTCACGAGAATGGCCACCACCTGGGCGGCGATCATGCAACTCGCCAAACGCAGCGTGTATTGCCAACCGGACAGGGTTGCCATCCGGCGTCGCCATGCCTCGAGGTCCTTGTGCCAGGAACGCCGTGCCGGGGCCACCTCCGCGGCGGTTTTACCCAGGAGGTGGTATTCGACGCCGAACACCAGCAGCGTCAACAAGCTTCCCCCGAGCGCTCCGGCAGCGAAGAACCACAGCAGGGTTTCGATCGGGACCGCACTTGAGGCGAGGGAGGCACCAATGATCATGAAGACGATGGCCTGGGTGCTCGCCTTGGCTGCACTCGGCCGAAGACCGCCAAAGATGGTAGCGATGGCAGCGAGCGTGACAATGAGGATGCCGCCCCACGGCTGAAAGACGGTGCTGAGCATGCCGGCCGCCGCCCCGTAGGCACCGGCCAGCGAGGTATTGAGCAGCTCCAGGGATCTGTATTTCAGGCCGCCCACGTGGCCGCTTCCGGAGACGAGCAACGCGCCGAGCGCAGCAACCATTCCCGCCCCGATGTCGCCAAGGACGAGCCCGAGGACGATCGGGACCCCGAGGGAGAGTCCCGCGGTCACGACGTGGACCACGTTGAGCTCTACCCGTTTCCAGCGCGTCGCGTCGACAATCACGTCGCGTCCTGCGCTGGAAGCGCGTTTGAGGTGGTGACGCCAGCGCGGTGGCGCCGCCAACGGATCCATCATGCTCCACCTCGTTTCAGGGACGCTCCCATCCGGTCGTCTCTCACAGCCTCCGGGCAAGGCCGCCCAATGAGCTCACGAGTTCGGCGAAGGCTTCGCTTGGGTGGTTTTCCGAGACGATGCGCGCGTTGGGCGGCTCGCCCCACAGTCCGCGGAAGTCCGCCACAGTGGTTCCGAAGAGCCTGGGGGCTGCTGTCTCGACGTGCACTGTCGCCGTGCGAGTGCTGTACCTGGCGGTTCCGGCGGCGACTGATGCCGCGAAGTAGTCGTGGATGTGCGCCACGTAGCCTTGGCCGTAGTGGCGGTGGAATTCGAAGTAGAAGCGCAGCATATCGCTGACGTGCCGCACGAGTTCGTTGGACGCGGTGCTGCGCCGCCCCTCCGGCTGCTCCGGAAGGACAAGTTCCGGCTCCGTGCAGCCTGCCTCGGAAGCCAAGGCGGCTACGTGTTCGGGCGTCAGTTCGATCCGTTCCGTGGTCTCCAGGGCGCACACCACCGGCAGCCGCTCCTCGGGAATCCCGGAGTAGGCCTCGAACACCTCCGCGGCTGCGTGCGGATCAACGTGGGTGTTCCACTCGGCGGTGGGCGTCGTGTTGCCCTGGTAGTAGTAGCTGCCACCCATGATCACGACGCCGCGCAGCAGGTCGGGCAGCCGCGGCTCGGCCCGCAGGGCGAGGGCGAAGTTGGTGAGGGGCGCCGTCAGCAGTGCGGTCAGCTCCCCCGGCCGTGACCGGGCCGCTTCGATCCAGAGTTCGACGGCGTCGACGTCGTTTACTTTTCCGCGCGGTTCCGGCAACTCGGCGTAGCCGACGCCTTGGGGCCCGTGGGTTTCCGGCGTGGTGGTCAGCGGGATCCGCAGCGGCGCCCGGGCGCCAATGGCAACGGGCACGTCGGGGCGGCCGCACAGCTCGAGCAGGGACAGGTTGTTGAGTGCCACTTGCTCCGCCCCGACGTTGCCCGGGGTGCTGCTCACGGCAACGAGCTCCACCTGCGGCTGGCTGCACAGATAGGCCAGGGCGAGGGCGTCGTCGATTCCCGTGTCGCAGTCCACCAGCAAGCTCACGGGCTCGCGTTGGCCTCCAGCTGTCGCCTGCTCCCCGCTCATGGAACGCTCCTTAGAAGAGTGCAACCTTGGGGGTACGCGGGAAGATGTCATCCAGTTCGGCGCGTTCTTCGGCAGTGGGTACCCAGCGCACCGCCTTCGCGTTTTCGGCGATTTGCGCCGGGCGGGTGGCTCCTGCAATAACGCTGCTGACCGCGGGTTGGGCGGCCAGCCAAGAGAAGGCCAGCTGCAGTTCGTTCAGGTCCCGCTCCTTGGCGAACTGGCTGAACCTGCCCAGCTGGACCCAATCGGCGTCGTCGACCATGTTGGTCCGCGTGTGGCTGAGGCGGGATCCTTCCGGGGCGTTGCCCGGGGCGTACTTGCCCGTCAGGAGGCCGTTCGCCAAGGGGAAATACGGCAGGACGCCGAGTCCGAAGGCCTGGGCGGCCGGCAGCACTTCGAGTTCCGCGCGGCGGTCCAGCAGGTTGTAGTGGTTCTGCGTCGAAATGAACCGCGTACCGCCCTGCATCCGGGCGACGTACTCGGCTTCCGCGATCTGCCAGCCCGCACGGTTGGAGTGGCCGATGTACCGGACCTTGCCGCTTGTCACGAGGTCGTCGAGGGCTGCGAGGGTCTCGTCAACCGGGGTGAGGAGGTCCGGGGTGTGGTACTGGTAGAGATCAATCCAGTCGGTGCCGAGGCGGCGCAGCGACGCCTCCGCGGCCTGGACGATGTAGCGGCGCGATCCCCGCGCGCCGAAATCGTTGCCGTTGGCGCCATGCATGTCCATGCCGAATTTCGTGGCCACGATCGCGTCGTCCCGGCGACCCTTCAGGGCGGCGCCCAGCATGGTCTCGCTGAGGCCGGGCTCCCGGCCATAGACGTCTGCAACATCGAAAAGGGTCACACCGGCGTCCAAGGCGGCATGCACTACCGCGTTGGTACCTTCCTGCGATTCCGTGGCGGTATTGGCCCGGCCGAGATTGTTGCACCCCAAACCGACTACTGAGACGGTTAATCCGGAATTTCCAAGACGGCGATATTCAGTCATGGTTTCACCCTACAACGCCCGCGGGGGCCGGTCCGCCGCTCAGGATCCGAAGGCGATTCCTGCCTCTTCCATCGCGTCGTGCAACTGGGCCATGACCTTGGGGCCCATGCCGTGCAGGGCCGCCACCCGCCCCTCACCGAACTCGGCGAGTTGTTCAAGGGTTTCCAGACCCTCGTGGGCGAGTGCCCTCCGCGCCGGAGCGGACAAGCCCTTGGGCAGCGGAGTGTGTCCGGGCCAGTTGCTCTTGGGCGCCATGTTTGTCCCTTCGAAGCGGTGAAGTAGTCCTTAGAGGGTAAAGCCCGCACCGGTTTTCGGCGAGTGTTTTACTTTGAATGCGGTGGGTTCGGCATGGGGTGCTGCCGCGATGCTCAGCTTCGTGAAGTCCAGGTCTTCTCCCCGGATGCACACCTTGATGGCGTTGACGGCTTTGTTGACGTCCGGGCACAGGCAGAAAATGTTCAGCTTCGAGTCGCTGATATCGGAACGGTCCACGGTACCCAGGCCCCGCCAGGCCAGTTCGCTCGTCAACGCGGCCTTGGCCTTGCGTTCGAGGTAGCGGTCGCGGTCGGTGCCGTCCTTCGTCTTCAGCGCAATCTGCGCGACCACCCAGAACTGCTCGGTCTCGGGAATCTCCGCATAGCCGTCTTCTTCGCATTGCGCGGCAAAAGCGGTCATGAGTCCTTCGACGGCGGATTCGTCCTCGACGTCCGTTTCGTCAGTGCTGCTCTGGTGTCCTACGACCCCGTGGTTGATGACGAACTGCTTGAATTCGTCGTCGTACCAAGCCTCCCGGAAATGCAGGACCGCTTCGTCGTCGCGCTTATACGTGCGGATGATGCCGCTCATGCTTGTCCTTTACTAGACCACTCCGGGCAGGTGCCGTGTGGACCTGCCCCGCCGAAGGGGTGCTTGATTGTTGAATACCGCCCGGAACAGCCACTTACAGCGTGGGGAGGCTGCCCGTCGTGGGATGTTCTTGTCCCGGCAGGGGCCGCGCGAAAGGCACCTTTGTCCCCAGAACCTGCGCGACGACGTCGTGCGTTATCTGTTGGGCGGTGAGCCCCACCCGCTCGAGAACCTGGCTCCTGGTTCCATGGTCGAGGAACTCGACCGGAAGCCCCACTTCGTTGAGGGCCGTGTCCACGCCAGCGGCGCGCATCTCCTGCCGGATCCTGGATCCGACGCCGCCCGCGCGGACGCCGTCCTCGATGCAGATCACCAAACGGTGCCGGGCCGCGAGGGCAATGATGGACTTGCGAACGGGCAGGACCCACCGCGGATCCACCACGGTGGAACTGATGCCTTGGGATCCGAGCCGGGACGCGACGTCGAGGGCAAGTTCGGACATCGCGCCGACGCTGACAATCAGGACGTCGTTCTCCGTGGAGCCTTCGGGGCGGCGCGCCAGCACGTCGACGCCGTCGGAAAGCCGTTCGATCGCCTCGATCTCGCTTCCCACGCTGCCCTTGGAGAAACGCACCACGCTGGGTGCGTCGGCGATGGCTACCGCTTCGCGGAGTTCTTCCCGCAGGCGGCTGGCATCCCTGGGAGCCGCGAGATGCAGCCCTGGAACGATCTGGACCATCGCCATGTCCCACATGCCGTGGTGGCTGGCCCCGTCCGGGCCTGTCACGCCGGCGCGGTCCAACACGACCGTCACCCCCGCTTTGTGCAGGGCGACGTCCATGAGGAGCTGGTCGAAGGCACGGTTCAGGAAGGTCGCATAAACGGCGACGACGGGGTGCAGTCCGCCAAAGGCCATGCCCGCGGCCGACGTGAGGGCGTGCTGTTCGGCGATGCCGACGTCGATCACCCTTTCCGGGTGGCGTTCCGCGAACTTGTGCAGTCCGACGGGAATCAGCATGGCCCCGGTGATGCCGACGATGTCTGCGCGCTCGTCGGCAATGTCCGCGATTTCCTCGGCGAACACCGATGTCCACGAGCGTGCGCCGCCGGCTTCTGTGGGTTCGCCGGTTTCGGGATCGATGATCCCGACGGCGTGGAACTGGTCCGCCTCATTGGCGAGGGCAGGTGCGTAACCGTGCCCCTTTTCGGTCATCGCATGGACGATCACCGGGCCACCGTAATTCCGGGCAGTCGTGAGCGCGTGTTCAAGGGCCCGCATGTTGTGGCCGTCAACCGGGCCGATGTACTTCATGCCGAGGTCTTCGAACATGCCTTGCGGAGCCCACCAATCCTTGATGCCCTTCTTCATGGCATGCAGGCTCTTATAAGTGAACTGGCCGATCGGTCCGCCGCTCTGAAGTTTCTTCTTCCACCAGTCCAGCACCACTTCGTAGGTGGGGGCTGCCCGGAGGGAGTCGATCGTGGGGCGTAGTGAAGCGAGGTAGTCTGCCACACCGCCGACGGTCGGCGCATAGGAGCGCCCGTTGTCGTTGACGACGATCACCACGCGGCGTCGCTTGTCCGCAGCAATGTTGTTGATCGCCTCCCACGCCATGCCGCCCGTCAGGGCGCCGTCACCGACGACGGCGACAACGCAGCGATCACCCTCGCCGGTCAACTGGCGGGCGCGGGAGATACCGTCTGCCCAGGACAAGGAAGAGGACGCGTGCGAGCTTTCCACGATGTCGTGCTCGGACTCGGCACGATCGGGGTATCCGGACATGCCGCCCTGCTGCCGGAGGGTGCTGAAATCCTGCCTGCCGGTCAGCAATTTGTGGACGTAGGACTGGTGGCCGGTGTCGAAAACGATGCTGTCGCGCGGGGAATCGAAGACTTTGTGGATGGCCATGGTGAGTTCCACCACGCCGAGGTTCGGTCCGAGGTGACCACCTGTTTGGGCGACGTTGGTGATGAGGAAAGTCCTGATCTCGCCTGCAAGCTGCTCCAACTGCTGGCTGGTGAGCTTACTCAGGTCCTGCGGGTTCCGGATTGTCTCCAAAAGTCCCAACGGCCCCTCCTTAGGGTGATTGACGTGCTATACAACTCTAACGCCTTGGCCGGAGCCAAGGCCGCAGCAAAGGCTACAGCCCCGGCCGGTCGATGACCAGCCGGGGCTGTAGCTGTTGCCTTTCAACGCTGGCGGGGCCCGCGCTGGATTCGGCTAGTGTGCCGAGATTTGGCGCAGGACGTACTGCAGGATGCCGCCGTTGCGGTAGTAGTCCGCTTCGCCCGGGGTGTCGATGCGCAGCACTGCGTCGAAGGACTTGGTGCTGCCGTCCTCGGCCGTTGCCGTGACCTTGAGCGTCCTCGGCGTCGTGCCGTTGTTCAGCTCGGTGACGCCCTCGACGGCGAACGTTTCCGTGCCGACCAGGCCGAGCGACGCAGCCGATTCGCCGGCCGGGTACTGCAGCGGGAGGACGCCCATGCCGATGAGGTTGGAGCGGTGGATACGCTCGTAGCTCTCGGCGATGACAGCCTTCACGCCCAACAGCGCGGTTCCCTTGGCAGCCCAGTCACGGGAAGAGCCGGAGCCGTACTCCTTGCCGGCCAGGACCACCAGCGGGGTGCCGGCTGCCTGGTAGTTCTGGGCAGCGTCGTAAACGTAGGCCTGCGGGCCGTCGGCCTGGGTGAAGTCGCGGGTGAAGCCACCCTCGACGCCGTCGAGCAGCTGGTTCTTGATGCGGATGTTCGCGAAGGTACCGCGGATCATGACCTCGTGGTTGCCACGGCGTGAACCGTAGGAGTTGAAGTCCTTGCGCTCCACGCCGTTGGCCAGAAGGTACTGGCCTGCCGGGGTGTCCGACTTGAAGGAACCTGCCGGGGAGATGTGGTCCGTGGTGACGGAGTCGCCGAGCTTCAGCAGCACACGGGCTCCGGCGATGTCCGTTACCGGTTCCGGCTGCGCCTTCATGCCTTCGAAGTACGGGGGCTTCCGCACGTACGTGGACTTGGCGTCCCAGGCGAAGGTGTCGCCTGCCGGGGTGTCGAGTGCCTTCCAGCGGTCGTCGCCGTCAAAGACGCCTTCGTAGCCGCGGGCGAACATTTCCTTGTCGATCGAGGAATCGATGACCTTCTGGACCTCGACGGGGTTCGGCCAGATGTCCTTCAAGAAGACATCGTTGCCGTCCTGGTCCTGGCCCAGTGGATCGGCGTCGAAGTCGAAGTCCATGGTTCCGGCCAGGGCGTAGGCGATGACCAACGGCGGGGACGCCAGGTAGTTCATCTTGACGTCCGGGTTGATGCGGCCTTCGAAGTTGCGGTTGCCGGAGAGGACAGCGGTGACGGAAAGGTCGTTGGCCTGGATGGCCTCGGAGATCTCTGCGTCGAGCGGACCGGAGTTGCCGATGCAGGTCGCGCAGCCGTAGCCCACGATGTAGAAGCCGAGCTTCTCCAGGTAGGGAGTCAGGCCGGACTTCTCGTAGTAGTCGGTGACGACCTTGGAGCCGGGAGCGACCGACGTCTTGACCCACGGCTTGGACGCGAGGCCCTTGTCAACGGCGTTGCGGGCAAGCAGCGCGGCGGCCAGCATCACCGAGGGGTTGGACGTGTTGGTGCAGGACGTGATCGAAGCGATCGAAACGGCACCGTGGTCCAGTTCGAATTCGCGGCCGTCAGCTGTTGTGACGCTCACCTTGTTCGACGGACGACCGTTGGACTTCGGACCGTGCGAGTGCGGAGCTACGTCGGCCAGGTGCGTCGCAGTGGCGGTGAACGACGGCGAATCGGAGGCCGGGAAGCTCTCGTCGATCGCTTCGTCCAGGCTTCCGTCGGCCAGGTCTTCCTTCACGTAGTTGCGCAGGTCCTCGCGGAACTGGGCCTTGGACTCGGTGAGGATGATGCGGTCCTGGGGACGCTTCGGACCCGAGATCGAGGGAACAACCGTGGACAGGTCGAGCTCGAGGTACTCGGAGAACTTGATCTCGTGCGACGGATCGTGCCAGAGGCCCTGTTCCTTCGCGTAGGCCTCGACCAAGGCAACGTTCTGCTCGGAGCGGCCGGTGAGGCGCAAGTACTCGAGCGTGACGTCGTCGATCGGGAACATCGCTGCCGTGGAACCGAATTCCGGGCTCATGTTGCCGATGGTGGCGCGGTTGGCCAGCGGCACGGCCGCGACGCCTTCGCCGTAGAACTCCACGAACTTGCCGACCACACCGTGGTTGCGCAGCTGCTCGGTGATGGTCAGGACGACGTCGGTGGCGGTGGCGCCGGCGGGGATGGAGCCCGTGAGCTTGAAGCCGACAACGCGCGGGATCAGCATGGAGACGGGCTGGCCGAGCATGGCAGCTTCGGCTTCGATGCCGCCTACGCCCCAGCCCAGCACGCCCAGGCCGTTGACCATGGTGGTGTGCGAGTCGGTGCCGACGCAGGTGTCGGGGTAGGCGCGGAGGACGCCGTCGACTTCGCGGGTCATGACGGTGCGTGCCAGGTATTCGATGTTGACCTGGTGGACGATGCCGGTTCCCGGGGGAACAACCTTGAAGTCGTCGAAAGCAGTCTGGCCCCAGCGCAGGAACTGGTAACGCTCGCCGTTGCGCTGGTATTCGATCTCCATGTTGCGCTCGAGGGCGCCGGAGTTGCCGAAGGCGTCGATCTGCACGGAGTGGTCGATGACCATCTCGGCCGGAGCCAGCGGGTTGACGCGCTTGGGGTCGCCGCCGAGGTCCTTGATGGCTTCACGCATCGTGGCAAGGTCAACGACACAGGGAACCCCGGTGAAGTCCTGCATGATGACTCGGGCCGGGGTGAACTGGATCTCGGTGTCTGGCTGGGCATTCGGATCCCAGCCGGCCAGGGCGCGGACGTGGTCGGCCGTGATATTGGCGCCATCTTCCGTCCGCAGGAGGTTTTCAAGCAATACTTTAAGGCTGAACGGAAGGCTGTCTGCGCCCTCAACGGAGTTCAACCGGAAAATTTCATAATCGGTGCCGGCTACATTCAGTACGCCTTTGGAACCGAAGCTGTCCACAGTGCTCATGGCAGGACTCCTCTCGCAACAGCTTTCATCTTTGTCGCGTGGTTGACCGCTAGCTAGTTAGGCAAACCTAAGCTAAGCAACTGCCGGCCGGTGGAGAAGTGAAGCGCGACGTAGGACTTCTCCACCATCGTAGTGGTGGCTATGCCGCGGGCACCAGCAATGCAACGGTCTCCAGATGATGTGTGTGCGGATACAGATCAAAGGCGCGGAGGGATTCGAGGCGCCATCCGCCGTTCCGGAAGTACCCCAGATCACGCGCGAAGGAGGCCGGATCACACGACACATAGGCGATGGCGCGCGGCCCTGACTCGATGAGCTGGCTGACCACACCCTTGCCGGCACCGGCGCGCGGCGGGTCGATCACCAAGGCGTCGAAGCTCCGGCGGCGCTGCCGGAGGACACGTTCCACCCGGCCCTGGACGATTTCCACCTGGGTCTCTCCATGCAGATTCTTGCGGGCGTCCCGGCTGGTCCCGGGCGATCCCTCGACGGAGAGCACCGAACCGGTGATCCCCACGGCATCGGCCAAGGGTGCCGTAAACAAACCGGCTCCGGCGTAAAGATCGGCGACGGCCGATCCCGGAAGGAGGTACCCGCCGTCGTGCAGGAATCCCGTCACCGCTCCCACCAGGGTGGCGGGCGCATCCTTGTGGATCTGCCAGAACCCTTCTCCCGTGACGCGGTATTCGTGACCGGCAGCCGATTCCTGGACCCACGTCCTGCCGCGCAACTGCAGGACGTCGCCGCCCACGGGGTCGAAGCTGGCCACGGACACGTCATGCGGGATCTGGCCCAGGATCCGGTTGAGGCGTCGGGCATCGGTGCCTTCTTCCGGGGCGAGCAGCACGAGCGGACGCGATCCGTTCGCAGGCGCCGCCACTTCCACCCGCGAGATCCCCCGCAGGTCGATGTCCCAAAGCCGCAACTCGTTGATGCCCGGCAGTGCCAGGGGCATCTCGTGGACCGGAATCACGACGTCGGAGCGGTGGGCATGCATCCCCAGCCGGCCGCCCGGGGTCACAGCGAAGCTGGCCCGGGTCCGCCAGCCGAGTCCGGTTCCGCCGTCGGTCCCGGTAACGCCGCCGGAGCCCGGGTCACCGGCGGCTGCGGGCTCCACGTCGACAGTGAGTTCGACGCCGGCGAGCCGCTTCAGCTGCTCGGCGAGGACTTCGGACTTGAGGAGGCGCTGCCGTTCCAGTGTTACGTGCCCGAGTTCCGCGCCGCCCACGGGCGGACCGCCTTTGCCCCATGCGGCAAGTGAGTCGGCGAGCGGCCAGAAATGGCGGATCCGGTCGTCCGACGCTTCCAGGACCTCGACGACGTCGGCACGCCAGAAGCGGGACGACTCCCCCGCGTCGGTCAGCCGGACCCGGACCTTCTCGCCCGGGATGCCGTGCCGGACAAAGATGACGCGGCCTTCGTGCCGCGCGACGAAGTGGCCGCCGTGGGCGACCGGGCCGACGTCCACCACCAGCTCCGTGGCAGCTCCGTCCTGGGCCGTGGGCGAGCTGGATTCGGTGTTGCTGGGGTGGGTCATCAGGTATCCTGCAATGCCTTTGCTTCTTCGGAGGACTTCAATTGCCATGGGACGCTGGCCACCATGACGCCGGGTTCAAAGTGGAGCCGGGCCTTGATGCGCAAGGCGGTCTGGTTGTGGACGAGCTGTTCCCACCACTTGCCGACGACATACTCCGGGATGTAGACGACAATCAGGTCCCGCGGAGAATCGCGGCGCATGTTCTTGACGTAGTCCAGGATGGGGGTGACGGTCTCGCGGTACGGGCTCGCCAAAACGGTCAACGGGACAGGGATGTCCAGCTTGTCCCACGCCTCGACGGTGTGCGCGGTTTCCTCGTGGTCGATGTCGACGATGATGGCGTCCAGCCGGGACGGCCTCGACGCCCTCGCGTAGGCGAGGGCACGCAGCACCGGTTTGCGGACATGGGACACCAGGAGCACGGCATGGACCCGGGTGGGCAACGCGCGGGGCGACGAGTCCTCGTCAACGGCCAGTTCCTTGGCAACATTGTCGTAGTGGGCGCGGATGCTCCACATGATGAGGAACAGCACGAACATCGCCAGGAGCGCGATCCAGGCTCCCTGCTCGAACTTGGTGATCAGCACGATGGTCAGCACCAGAGCCGTCATGGCGAAGCCGAGCCCGTTGATGGTGCGGGACTTCACGATCCTGCGGCGGACGGCTTTGTCCTGCGCAAGCTTGAGTTCCCTGCCCCAGTGCCGGACCATGCCCAGCTGGCTCATCGTGAAGGAAATGAAGACGCCGACGATGTACAGCTGGATCAGCTTGGTGACATCGGCGTTGAAGGAAATGATCAGGACCAAGGCTCCGGCTGCAAGCGCCAGGACGCCGTTGCTGAAAGCCAGGCGGTCTCCGCGGGTCCGAAGCTGGCGCGGAAGGTAGCCGTCCTGGGCGAGGATGGACCCCAGCACCGGGAATCCGTTGAATGCGGTGTTGGAGGCGAAGACGAGGATGACGCCGGTGGCGGCGACCACAATGTAGAACGGGAGGGACCCGGCACCGAAAATGGTCTGCGCAATCTGGCTGATGGCAGGGTTCTGGATGTAGTCGCCCGGCAGCGGTTGCCCATTCAGCAGGAATTCCTTGGCCGGATCCAGCACGATGTGGACCTTGGTGGCGTTGGCGAGGTAGATGATGCCTGCGAGCATCGCCGAGGCGATGACTCCAAGCAGCAACAGCGTGGCGGCCGCGTTCTTGCTCTTGGGCTTCTTGAAGTTCGGCACACCGTTGCTGATGGCCTCCACGCCGGTCAGCGCTGCGGCGCCGGAGGAGAAGGCCCTCAGGAGCAGGAACGCCCCCGCCAGGCCAACGAGCCCCTGGTCGAATCCCTCTTGCGGGACGATCGTGAAGGCCGCCGACGGGGCCTGGCCGAGTTGGCCTGTGGCCGCCTGGAAAATACCGACCGCCGTCATGCCCAGGATGGAGAACATGAAGATGTAGGTGGGAACCGCGAAGACACTGCCGGCTTCCTTGATGCCGCGCAGGTTCACGAGTGCCAGCACCACGACGCCGACAGTGGCGATGAGCGCCTGCTGCCCGTGCATCGAGGGGATCGCCGTGGTCAGGTACGCCGCTGCGGAGGACATCGACACGGCGACCGTGAGGACGTAGTCCACCAACAATGCGGCGGCGACGGTCAGTCCGGCGAACTTCCCCAGGTTGACGTTGGCGATTTCGTAGTCTCCGCCACCGGAGGGGTAGGCATGGACGTTCTGCCGGTAAGAGGCAACGACCGTGAGCAAGACCACCATGACTGCGAGGCCCACCAGCGGCGAAATGGCCACGGCGCTCACGCCCGCGAGGGCCAGCGTCAGCAGGATTTCGTCGGGGGCGTACGCCACGGAGGACAGGGCGTCCGAAGCGAAAATCGGCAGCGCGATGCGCTTGGGAAGCAGTGTGTGGGCCAGGCGGTCGTTCCGGAACGGCCGCCCCACCAACACCCGCTTCGCGGCGTTGAGAATTGTCAGCACTCCGCAAAGCTACTCTGAATCGAACGCGATGTCATGACGGCGGACTGGCTTCCGCGACTTGCCCCGGTAGAGTCTTACCGAGCGGCATGCATAAGAGTGAAGGAGAAACCGTGGCTCACTTTGTGATCATGGGTTGCGGACGAGTTGGCGCAACGTTGGCGCACACCTTGGAAGACGCCGGCCATTCGGTGGCAATCATCGACCAGGACGATCGTGCCTTCCGCCGTTTGCGCAGCGGATTCACCGGCAGGAAGGTCACGGGGGTCGGCTTCGACCGGGACACCCTCAAGCAGGCAGGCTGCGAGGAGGCGTACGCTTTCGCCGCCGTCTCCAGCGGTGACAATTCCAACATCCTGGCCACCCGCGTAGCCCGCGAAACATTCCATGTTTCGCATGTTGTTGCCCGCATCTACGATCCAGGCCGCGCCGAAATCTATCAGCGCCTCGGCATCCCCACGGTTGCCGCCGTGCGCTGGAGCGCGGACCAGGTCCTGCGCCGGATCCTGCCCGAACAACATTTGGCCGGGGACTACCGCGAGCCATCGGGCCGGCTGGTTTTGTCCGAAGTGGACCTCGACGAAGGCTGGATCGGGCACCCATTGACTGCCATCGAAGCAGCGTCCGGAATCCGCATCGCCTTCCTTACCCGCTTTGGCGAGGGTGTCCTGCCCCAGGCCGGAACGGCGTACCAGGAGGGCGACACCGTGCACGCCATGTTGAATCTGGACCGCAGCGCCGAGGTAGCGCGCATCCTTTCCAGCGCACCCGCCAAGGAGTCTGAGTGAAAGTCGTTATTGTCGGCGCAGGCAGCGTCGGTTCGTCGATCGCGCGCGAATTGCTCGCCCACAAACACGAGATCATGCTGATCGACCTCAAGCCCGAGGTCATCGGACGCAGCGGACTCCGCGGGGCCCGCTGGTTGGTGGGCGACGCGTGCGAACTGAGCACGCTGCAGGAAGCGAAGCTGGAAGGGGCCGACGTCGTCGTGTCCGCGACCGGCGACGACAAAGTCAACCTTGTGGTGTCCTTGCTGGCCAAGACCGAATTCGGTGTGGGCCGCACGGTGGGCCGGGTCAACAATCCCAAGAACGACTGGATGTTCAACGATTCCTGGGGCGTCGACGTCGCCGTCAACACCCCGCAGCTCATGACGGCACTCGTTGAGGAGGCCGTGGAAATCGGCGACCTCGTCCGCTTGCTGACCTTGCAGACCGGAGTGTCCTCGCTCGTGGAATTCACGGTTCCCCACGACTCGCACATCATCGGCAGCACCGTGGGCGGCATCGAATGGCCCGAAGACGCCACCTTGGTGGCGATCCTCCGGGATCATGCCCCCATCACACCCAGCCGCGACGACGTGATCGACGGCGGCGACGAACTGTTCTTCGTCACGACCATTGCGGCCGAGGACGGCTTGAGGGCTTTGCTCTCCCCGTCCGCCGCGGACCACGGTTCAGCCGACGTCGAGGAAGAGTTCTCGGATCAGTCCGACGACGACGGTTTCGACGGCTGAGCATCGCGGTTCGGCTTCTGGCCCGGCACCGGCCGGGTCAGGAGCCAGGCAATCCACAGGCCCAGGATGTACAGCGGGGCACCCATGATCAGCCGCATCGTGGCGAGTGCAGCAAGGCCGGGATCACCCATGAAATACAGGGGCACCTGGACCACAAGCCGTAGCGCCAGCACGGCAATGACCACCCACGTACCGATGGAATAGGCCCGCAGGCGTTCCGGGTTCTTCCGCCATTCGAAGCCTTCGTTGCGGACGAAACCGAACAGCAGGCCGGCGATCGGCCACTTGACCAGGATCGACAGCACCATTCCCACGATGTAGGCGATATTCGTGTAGAAACCCAGGACGTAGAAATCCTCTGCCTTGCCAGTGGTGTTCGCGAGCCAAGCGGAGATCGCGACGCCGGCGATCCCGGCAAGCGCCTGGGTCAACGGGCGCCGTTGGACCAGCCGGACCACGGTGAAGACTGCTGCCGCCGCGAGGGAGGCAATCAGGGAGGCAGGAAGGTCTCGGGTGACCATGAAGGCGATCAGGAAGACGAGGCCCGGCACGATGCTCTCGGCGATCCCCTGCACGCCCCCGGCCGATTTCAGGATGTCCACGTGCCCGTGGCTGTTGCGTTGCAGCCCGGCTTTTTCGGCGTAGCCGGCGGCGATGTCCGCAATGCTCGGCCCCTGGGCGCCCTGCCGGGACTCCCCTGCCGGGCCGGTCTTTTCCTGTGCTGGCTTTTCCTGGGGATCGGATCCGTTGGCGACGGTCATTGGTGCTCCTGCCGGGAGAGGATTTCATAGCGCGGATTGAACATCGTGGGCATCCCGTCCCGCGGAGTGACCATGCCTTCGAGCCGCAGGACAGTCCCGGGCTCGATGCCGGGCACCTTCCGGCGCCCGAGCCAGATGACGCGCAAACGGGTCAACGGGCCCGTGTCGCCCCTGTGCGCAATCCGGTCGACGACGATCGCCGAGAAGTGACTTTGCTCGTTGGCGGGCTGGTAGGTCACCGACTCGATGAAACCCGTGCAGTCGACCCGGCCCCGTGCGGGGATTTCAGTGAGGGGCACTGCCGGGGTGCCCTGAGCGGCAGCGGCGCGGACCGCTTTGTCAGCCAATCTGGGTGATCTCCGGGCCGCGTTCTGGCCGCTGAAGCTCCGGCGTTTCGTCAGGCACACCATGCTGCCCGGAGGCCACGGCATCCTTGGGCAGCTTCAGCTGAAGCAGCTCGCGGGGCGGCATGGGGTTGTCTCCGCGAATGACCACAACCTTGCGGAAGAGGTTCTCGAGTCCTTCGGCCGCGTCCCTGTCCAGGGCCGCGTGGCCGCCGATGACGCCACGAAGGAACCAACGGGGTCCGTCCACGCCCATGAATCGGGCCGCCCGGAAGCCTCGTCCGCCATCGGCGGATTCGGTGGGAAGTTTGGCGACGAGCTCAGTGCCGAACGTGCCGGCAATCTCCTCGACTTCGCCTCCCTGGCTGGCCACCGACTGGCCGATTTGTTCGCGGATCTCGTCCCACAGCCCTTCGGAGCGGGGAGCGGCGAACGCCTGGAGCTGGAGGCTCGATCCATCGAGGTCCATGGTGACCGCGACGACCCGCTGGGTTGCCTCCTCCACCTCGAGGCGCAATTGAAGACCCTCGGAAGGTTCGATCAGCAGGGCGCCAAGATCCACGTAGCCATCCTGGCTATCAATTTCACTGGCATCCAATGGCCCCTTGGACAGACGGAAGTCGCCCTTGGCGGCCCCACTGGCTTCCGTGCCGGCCTCCTGCCGCGACGTCGCGGCATCGGCCTGCTCAGTACCGTTGTCTTTCGGCTGCTCAGCCTTGGACTTCTTTCCGCGCCCAAAAAGCATCGGGTTGTCTCCTTAGTAGTGGTCTACCCCCAGTAAACCGCAGACTGCCCGTCAACTCGCGGGCAGCATGGCAATCAGCTCCGAACGGCGCTGATTGTCGAGGTTGTTGCTAGCTCACGGCCGGCGCGAAGCCTCCGGTGGATCCAAAGCCGCCGGTGCCGCGCGAGGTGTCGGACAACTCCTCCACGGAAACGAACTGCGCATACTCGACGCGCTGGATCACCATTTGAGCAATTCTATCGCCGCGCTTGAGTTCGATTGCCTGGTTTTTGTCCGTATTCAAAAGCGTCACGGAAATTTCACCTCGGTAGCCGGCATCAACCGTCCCGGGAGCATTCACTACGGTGAGCCCGTGCTTGGTTGCCAGCCCTGACCTGGGGTGGATGAGGGCGACATAGCCGTTCGGAAGTGCGATGGAGACGCCTGTTGCTACGAGCTTCCGCTCTCCCGGAGCGAGCGACACGTCCGCGCGGGCGCGCAAGTCCGCGCCTGCGTCACCGGGGTGCGCGTAGGACGGCGCTTCCAAACCGGCGTCGAGCATTTTCAGTTGGACCTGAAGGGTCGGCGCACCGTATTCGGCGGAGGTGTCTGCTGGGTTGGCTACTGCTGTCTCGTGGCTCACAGTCACACATTCTATCGTCCGCGGGATACTGCCACGATTGCGGTCGGAGGGCAGCGCACGGCAAAGGCGCGTTATTTCCCGAGGGCACAGTCCCGATAAGCTGGTGGCATGCCTGAATCGACTGCTTCCGTACCCGTGCCGCACCATTCCTCAAGCGAATCGGGCGTCCTGTATACGGAAAAGCTCCGGCCCTCCCCTTGGATTTGGATTGTCGTGGTGGGCTTCTCCGCCGCCGGCATCCTCATGTTCGCGCCGATCAGCATCACCGCGGGCATTATCGCCGCGCTGGTTCTCTTCGCCATCACCACCGTCTTGCTGGTGACGTCCACTCCCTCGATCGTGGTGGACCAGGACACCGTCCAAGTGGGCCGGGCCAGCATCCAGCGCGAGTTTGTCGGCGCCGTCACCGCGTTCCGCAAGGACGAAGCCACCGCGGAGCGGGGCGTCCGGCTCCATGGACTGGCGTTCCTGTGCCTCCGCGGCTGGATTGATCCCGTGGTGCGCATTGAAATCACCGACCCCGCGGACCGCACTCCGTATTGGCTGACCTCCACTCGCCACCCCGACGAACTGGTGGCAGCATTGTCGAAGCAGGGCTCCCGAAGCTAGCTTTCGCATTCCTTGCAGTACAGGTGCCCGTCCTTCTCCCGCGCAATCTGGGAGCGGTGCTTGACCAGGAAGCAGTTGAAGCACGTAAATTCGTCCGCCTGCGGCGGGAGCACACGGACCAGCAGCTCTTCGCCGGACAAGTCCGCCCCGGGGAGCTCGTAGGCATCAGCCAGATCAGTCTCATCGATGTCAACAGCCGATGACGACTGCTTCTCCGTGCGGTGCGACTTGAGTTCCTCGATCGAGTCCTCGGTGTCTTCTTCCGTCTTCCGAGGGGCGTCGTAGTCCGTTGCCATGGTCCCTTCTTCGTTCTCCCTTGTGCTTCACGCAGGGCTCGCGGTCCTGTCGGCCGGAACCTGCTCCGGTCTAAGGATGTAACGCGGCAGGCTGCATTTTTGTGCCCGATACCGGGCAGATTGTCCTCCCGGCAGACCAGGATGTCCATACCCCCTGGCGGCCGCCTGAACGGGAGAATGCCGGAAAATCGCGGAATATCGCGGCGCGCCCTTTGTCCTAGTAGGAAAAGGCCCTACCGGGTGGCAGAGTTTCGAATGTCAGATAGGCCATGGTGGAGGATTTTATGCGGGATCTACGGCTGGTTGGCGTCCACGACGACGGCGGACATCTTCTGTTGAGCGGTACCGGCGGCGAGATGTTCCAGCTTCCGATTGATGAGGCGTTGCGGGTTGCAGCGAGCCGGACACCTGCCCAGGTGGCCGCACGTGCCTCCATCACGCCCGTCGCCATGTCCCCGCGTGATATTCAGTCACGCATCCGCAGCGGTGCTACGGCCGCGGAGGTGGCGGAGCTTTCAGGGCTCCCGCTCGCCAATGTGCAGCGGTACGAAGGTCCTGTCCTTGCCGAGCGCGAATACATCGCCCAACAAGCCCGCAAAGTCGAAGTCGCAGCCCCTGCCCCCGGCCAGGAAACCTACCGCGCGGCGTTCGGCGACGAACCTGCAAGCCTCGGCGAAATGGTTGCCCACCGGCTCACTGCCCACGGGATCGACTCTTCGGCGGTGGAATGGGACTCCTGGCGCCGGACCGACGGCACGTGGACCGTCGTCGCGCGCTTCGAAACCAAGCCGGGCAGCCTGGAGAGCATCGGCGAAGAGCCGCCCGCGATGTGGACGTTCCATCCCGCCCGCAAATCCATCCAGAACGCCAACCGCTGGGCCCAGCAGCTCAGCGAACTGGAACCCCTCGATGGACCAGTACCGGCGCGACGGCTCGCGGCCGTTTCGGACCGGCCCTTCGACTTTGAGGCCGACGCCGGAACCGCCGCCCGTGCGGCCGCCGCGGCTGCCACCAAGGAAGCCGACGGGCTCCTGGACATGCTGCGCTCCCGTCGCGGACAGCGGCTGGGACTGGACGAAGACAGCGACGACGCTTTGGCGCTGCTGCTCAGCAGTGGCGTTCCCGCAGCGCATCCGCGGCCCGGCGACGTCGAAGACGGATCCGCTGACAGCGAATCAACTGACACGGAATCAGACGACACGGACGAGCAGGCAAAAGCCGAACCCGCTCCCAGCCGCCGTGACGCTCGCGCATCCATGCTCTCGCGGCTTAGCCTGGCCCCGAAGCATGACGACAACGAAAACGACTCCCTCCATCTTCACGATGGGGTCAGCACGAACACCAGGGAAATCACAGTGGTACCGGGTCCGCTGCGCCCCGTGACCCTGTTGCGCGGCAGGAACGACGACGACGCCCGGGCCGGCAATGATGCCCGGACCGGCCGCGACGACTCCCAAACCCAGGAAGCGGCCGCACCGCGGGCGGGTCTGGACGAACTGCTCGGCGGAGCTCCCCGACGGGAACGCGAAGAGCCGAAGCCCACCCCCTCCGGCCAGAAGGATGAAGAGCCTTCAGATGCCGCAGTGGCCGAGCGCCAACCGTCACGGCCCAAGCGCTCCAGCATTCCGAGCTGGGATGACATCCTCTTCGGAACCCGCGGAGACTAGGAAGCTCTCACTTCGCGGCAGCTTCAGCTGGCGCCGCGCCAAAGGCAGGCGTCGACGTCGAAAGGCAGCAACTGATCCCGGCTCGCCATGAGGTTGGCCCCGTGTGCCGTGACCCGGCGCATGTAGTGCCTGCGGCATAGGGTCTCGTATCCGACCACCGGGTGTGACCCTTCGGCTTGCGCCGGGGCAGCCTCGGCCCGGCCGGCCTCCATGGCAACGTCGCCTACCACGACCTGCTCGCCTTCGACCACCATGATGCCGTCCACGGTCCGCGCGTTGTGGGTTGCCCGGCGGCCGCACCAGCAAAGCGCCTCGACCTGCAGTACCTGGACCCTGTCGGCGAGCTCCACGAAACGCTGGGATCCGGGGAAAAGACGGGTGCGGAAGTCGGACGTGATTCCGAAAGCGAACACGTCTACGCCTATCTCATCGACGACGCGCGCGAGTTGTTCCACTTGCTCCGGTGAGTAGAACTGGGCTTCGTCGCAGATGAGGTAGTCCACCGTGAGGCCTGTGGTCCGGCGTCGGACCACCTCGTCCCAGAAATCCGTCGTGTCGATGACTTCCACCGCGTCGGTCTGGAGTCCGAGCCTGCTGGAGATGACGGAACCGCCGGCACGGTCGTTGCAGCTGAAGCGGACCCCGCCCCGGCCACGGGCACGGTGGTTGTAGTCCATCTGCAAAGCAAGGGTGGACTTGCCGCAGTCCATGGTTCCGGAGAAGAAAATGAGCTCAGCCACGGCGGCCCTTGGGACCTCCGGCTCGGAAGCATAGCAGCGGAACTTCGCGTTCCGCCTTGGTCAGCGAACCGTGCTGCCCCACCACTTCCAAGGCAGTTGGACGGACACGGCGGACGTCGTAGAGCGCCAAGGCATCCTTGGCGGCGATCATGACATCCCCGATCCGGCGGGAAACTTCCGGCCGATGGACCCCGAAGAGTCCTGCTTCAAGGGCCTGCCCGCGGGTGAAGGCCCAGATCCGATCGCCGAAGCGGGCGCGCCAGGCATCCAACACGGCTTCCCGCTGGAGCTCCCCGGCGTCGGGTTCGAAGTACAGGTGAACCATGCGTGGCTCGCCTGCAGTGTGCCGGACCCCGGCAATCAGGGCGGGATCGGCCGAGTAGTCGATGCGCTGCGACTCCGGGACGTCCACCATCCCGTGATCGCCGGTGAGCAGGATGGTAGTCCCCGCGGGCAATGCGGCAGAGAGCCTCTTGACCGTTGCATCCAATTCCTCGAGCTGGTGCTCCCAGCGATCGGAGTGGCAGCCGTAGCGGTGCCCGGCTTTGTCCAGTTCGTTGACGTAGAAGTACATGAGCGAACGGGTTCCAGCCGCCATCTCCTCCCCCGCCGCTGCCGTCCGGGCATGGGGCGAGCTGCCGCCCACGAACCGGCTTCCCCGGAGCGCCGCGCGGGTCATCGGTGACGCGCCGAATTGCGGCAGGCTCACGGTGACGACGTCGGCGTCGGCCGCCACGCGTTCGAAAATTGTGGGGAACGGCTGCCAGCGCAGGGGGTCGACACCGGCGTCCCAGTTGCCGAGCAGGTTGACTACCTTGTCCTGGTCGGGATCCAGGACGTCATAGCCCACCATGCCGTGTTCGCCCGGCGTACGGCCGGTTCCAAGGCTCGCCAAGGACGATGCCGTGGTGGAAGGAAAAGCCGCGTCAAGCCACGCAGGGACGGCTCCCTGTCCCGCGTTCGCTATTGACCTCAGAAACGGAGTGTGGGCGGCCTTCTGCTTCAGGAGGTTGCGCCCCAGTCCGTCTGCGAGGACTACGCACACGCGTTGCGACGAAGGCAATTGCAGCTTGTTTTCGAAGCCGGGCAGCCCCATGCTCGCTGCGGCGCTGGTGAAGACCTCGGCGATCGATTTGTTGCCGTACAGCGGCGCAGCGGGAAGCTCAGTGACGGCGCTGGAAACGGAGACGGTGTCCTGGGCGATGGGTTCCGACGTCGCCATCAGCGCTGGTGCCCGCGGCTGAGCCTGTTGCCGAAGACGCCCGAGCGGAGCCGCGGAGCGGACATCATACCGGGGTGGACCGATGGCCCGGGAGCGCCTGTGTTCACAGCCCGCAGGGCCCGGGCAAAGACCTTCGCGTCCTGGACAGCCCTGGGTCCGTCGGCCTCGGAGCTGATCCGCAGCACGATGTCCTCCTGGGAGATGGTGCCCGTGTATCCATGGTCGGCTTCGCACTGGGGATCGCCGCAGCTGGCGGGGCCCACGTCCAGGCGTTGGCCACCAGACCAGGCAATGGACAGGGTGAGCTCCCTGACGGGGTCGCTTGGAGTGTAGTTCTGGGGCTGCGCATACATGTAGCTGAGGACCACAGAGCGGATTTGTGCCACGGGCACGGACTCCGTGGAAATCTGGGCGACGATCTGCTCTCCGGCTTCGTCGAGCTGCTGGTCGTCGACGTGGGTGATCACCAGCATGTCTTCGGTGAGGACCAGGACCGTGATGTGCCGCCGGACCTCGGCCCGGTCGAAATGCGTTTCCAAATGCACCAGGTGCGCGAGGCAGTCACGCCCGTCCAAGGCATCGGCCACAACATCGGCAACAAGGACAGGGTAGAAACCTGCCCGTTGAAGTGCCTGGTCCAGGCTCTGCCCCTGCGAGCTGTGGTTGTGTGCTGCATGGTGCCCGGTGGTAGCCGGACCGGACGGAGGCGTCGGGGACTTCGAGCTCATTCCCCCATTTTCACAGATCGGCTGGGGACTTCATAACTGTCCGGCCTCCGGCGGTCAACTGTCCGGTCAGCTGAGCATCGCGCGGCGGGCACTGTCCGTGCGCTGTGCGGCGTTCCCGATCCACACCTCGGCGGCAAGGATTTTCGCGCCCTGAGTCCCGGCCAGGACGGGATTGAACTCCACGAGCGCGATTTCGGGGTGTTCATCCTTGAGCCGGACCAGCCGTGCTCCCAGGTCTTCGAGGGCGGCCACGTCCACTGCCGGCAGCCCTTGGTATCCGAACAGTTTCAGGGAAGCCCGGGGTGCCCTGATGAAGTCGTGCAGATCAGTAGTGGACAAGGGCGGCACCCGGTGCGCCCAATCGTCCAGGAGGTTCACGGCGTCACCCGCCAGACCGAAAGAGACCACGGGCCCCAGGAGCGGATCCTCGATGGCCCGGAAGGTGCAGGCCTGCCCCACGGGAACCATGGCCTGCACCTCTATGGCCGATGAACCGTAGGGTTCGAGTGCGCGACGCATCTGCGCGATATTGCGCCGAAGCGAGTCCGCATCCTCGATGTCCAGACGCACACCTCCCAGGTCCAGGCGGTGTCGAAGGGCGGGATCCGTGGTCTTGAGCACCACGGGCCAGCCAAGCCGTTCGGCGGCGGCTACCGCTTCGTCGTCGCTCTCGAACACGGCCGACGGCACCACGTTGATGCCGTAGCGGGACAGCAGCGCGGCCGCTTCGCCGTCGTCGAGCCGGATCAATTGCTCCCCCGGGACGGAGGACAAGAGCCGTGCGATGTGTTCGCGGGTACCCTCGCGGTCGCAACCCGCGGGCTCCACGAAGATGCCCTGGTCCCGGTCCAGCCATTTTGCGTACCGGACCACGGCCGCCAGGGCCGCCACTGCGCTGCCCGCACTGGAATAGCAAGGCAGTGCCGGGCCGGACTCTCCGCCGGGAGCGATCACTCGGTCCAATTGCACGGACGTGTCGAGGATCCCGGTGAATGCCGCCACGACGGGTTTGCCGGCCTCTGCCGCACATTCGGAGAGCACTCCCGCGATCGCGTCCATCGTGAGGCTGCGGGACGGGACCATCGCCGCCACCACGGCATGCACGGCATCGTCCGCAAGTGTCTTCCGGAGGCTGCGCCGCAGCCCTTCCCGCGCTGCGGACATCCCCGCGTCCAGGTCCACGTCGGTGACGATCCGGTCGACGACGAGTCCCTGCGGCGCCGCGTTGTCCGCCACGACCTTCCCGAAGGCCGCTGAATTGCTGTAGACGGCGAGCGCCGGGCCCTTGGGCAACGGTTGGCTGGAAACGATCTGCGCCACGTCCATGAGCTGTTCGATGGTCTCCACGGCGATGACCCCGGCTTGCCGCATCATCGCGTCCAGGGCTGCCACGGGCGCGAGCGTGGTCCTGACCACGTGCCCCGGGGGAAGGCGGAGACCGGTGACGTCCGATTTGGCCACGATGACAGGCTTGCTGCGCGACAAGCGCCGGGCCAGCCGGGAGAACTTGCGGGGATTGCCGATCGACTCCAGGTAGAGTCCGACGGCGGAGGTATCGGGATCGTCTTCCCAGAACTGCATGACATCGTTGCCGGAGACATCGGCGCGGTTGCCGGTGGAGAGGAACGAGGAAAGACCCAGGCCGCGGCGACTTGCGGCGGCGTAGACGGAAACGCCGATGGCCGCTGACTGCGTGAACAGCCCCAGTCCCCCGCGCCCGGGCAGCTTCGGAGCCATGGACGCGTTCAGCGAAACCTCCGGGTTGGTGTTCACGATCCCCAACGATTCAGGGCCGATCACGCGCATCCCAGAGGACCTGGCCCGGCGCACGAGTTCCCGCTGCTTCCGCAGCCCCCGTTCGCCGTCGTCCGCGTACCCGGCTGTGGCGACCACGAGGCCTTTGACCCCGGCTGCACCGCACTCGTCCACTACTTTCGGAACTTCTTCGTACGGTACTGCGATGACTGCGAGCTGCACCGGCCCGGGCACGTCGGCGATCCGGGCGAAGGACTTCATGCCGGCAAGTTCGAACGCCTCCGGGTTGACGGCGTAGACCGCGCCTTTGAAGCCGCCTTCCACGATGTGCTCAAGCAACTGGTGCCCGATGGTCCCCCATCTGCGGCTGGCACCCACCACGGCGATCGACGACGGCGCCAGCAAGTCGCGCACGCTGCGGGCCTCGGCACGGTGTTCCCGCGATTCCATGACGGCCAGGGATTTTTCGGTGGGGTCGATGTTGAAATCAACGCTCACCACGCCGTCGTCGAATTTGCGCACCAGCTCGTACCCGGCGTCCGCGAACACGCGGAGCATTTTGCGGTTCTCCGGCAGGACCTCGGCCGTGAAACGGCGGATGCCGTTCTCCCGTGCGGCCGCGGCCAGGTGTTCGAGGAGGATGGAGCCGATGCCCCGGCCCTGCTGGACATCGGAAATATTGAAGGCGACTTCGGCCTCGGTCGGGTCATCGAGCCGGTCGTAGCGGCCGACGCCGACGATCTCTCCACCGATGGTGATGACGAACGCCACCCGGTCTTTATGGTCCACTTCGGTGAAGCGGTGCAGTTCCTTGGTGGAGAGTCTCGGTTTGAACGAGAAGAACCGCATATAGATGGAGGTCTCTGACTGCGCCGCGTGGAAAGCCTGGAGCGCGTCGGCATCCCCGGGTGAAATTGGTCTCAAGTGGGCCGTTCCGCCGTCGCGAAGCACGACATCGGCCTCCCAATATTCCGGATATACGCCGGCGCCGGGCTGATCCACCATAGGCTTAGCCTAGCCAAGTCTTCCGCAGTACACGTTTAAGGATCCACCGACTCCATGGCACGCAGCCAAAGTCCCTCCCGCGCAAACGCGGCCTCGGCCGCCCTCGACGGGGACTTCACCGAGAACATCATCGATATCGACGTCACTTCCGAAATGGAAGGCTCCTTCCTGGAGTACGCGTATTCGGTGATCTATTCCCGCGCGCTCCCCGATGCGCGCGACGGCCTCAAGCCCGTTCAGCGACGCATCCTGTACATGATGAGCGACATGGGCCTGCGCCCCGACCGCGGGCATGTGAAGAGCGCCCGCGTGGTGGGCGAAGTCATGGGAAAGCTGCACCCCCACGGTGATGCAGCCATCTATGACGCCATGGTGCGCATGGCACAGGACTTCTCACTGCGCCTGCCCCTGATCGACGGCCACGGCAACTTCGGTTCGCTCGACGACGGCCCGGCCGCACCGCGTTATACGGAAGCCCGGCTCGCCGCGGCCGCGATGACGATGACCGAGCACCTCGACGAAGACGTGGTGGACTTCGTCCCCAACTACGACAACCAGCTCACCCAGCCGGACGTACTGCCCGCGGCCTTCCCCAATTTGCTGGTCAACGGCACCACGGGCATCGCCGTCGGCATGGCCACCAACATGGCTCCCCACAACCTCGTGGAAGTCATCGCGGCCGCCCGGCACCTCATCGCCACTCCGGACGCCACGCTGGAAGACGTCATGCGGTTCGTGCCCGGCCCGGACCTGCCCACCGGCGGCCGGATCGTGGGACTCGACGGAATCCGCGATGCCTATGCCACCGGACGTGGTTCATTCAAGACCCGCGCCAAGGTGGAGATCGAGCAGCTGACCGCGCGCCGCACCGGCCTGGTGGTGACCGAGCTCCCCTACATGGTGGGTCCGGAGAAGGTCATCGAGAAGATCAAGGATGCCGTCAACTCCAAAAAGCTGACCGGCATCAGCGATGTCATGGACCTCACCGACCGCAAGCACGGGCTGCGGCTCGTGATCGAGATCAAGAACGGCTTCAACCCCAACGCCGTGCTGCAGCAGCTCTACCGGTTCACCCCGATGGAAGACTCCTTCGGCATCAACAACGTGACTTTGGTGGACGGGCAGCCTCAGACTTTGGGCCTGCTCCAGCTCCTGCAGGTCTATGTCGGCCACCGCCTGTCCGTGGTGCGCCGCCGCACTGCTTTCCGCCTGGGCAAGAAAAAGGACCGCCTCCACTTGGTGGAGGGCCTTTTGATCGCCATCGTCGACATCGACGAGGTCATCCAGATCATCCGTTCCTCCGACGAGGCATCGGCGGCCCGCGAACGGCTGATGTCGATCTACGACCTGTCAGAGATCCAGGCCAACTACATCCTGGAACTCCGCCTGCGCCAACTGACCAAGTACTCGCGGATCGAACTCGAGAAAGAACAGGAAGAACTGCGCCGGGAGATCGCCGAACTCGAGGCGATCCTGGCGTCCGACGTGCTCCTTCGCGAGCTGGTGTCCGGAGAATTGGCCGAAGTGGCCGAGAAATACGGCACCCCGCGGCGCACGGTCCTCCTCGAATCCGAGGCCGTATCTCCCACCGTCGCAGCGGCGCTCGCAGCAGCCGTCCCGGCCGGCAAGGGCAAGGCCGCCGCGCTCCCGCTCGAAATACCCGACGACCCTTGCTGGGCAATCCTCAGCGCCTCCGGCCAGATCGCGCGTACCTCCAACCAGGAGCCGCTGGCCGAATCCGGCCCGCGGAGCAAGCACGATGTCTACCGCTCGGTGGTCAAGACAACCGCGCGCGGCGAGATCGGCGCGGTCACCTCGCAGGGCCGGATGCTCCGGGTACAGGTGATGGACATGCCGGCGCTCCCGCCCATGTCCGGCCTGCCCAATCTTGCCGGGGGCGTCGCAGCTAAAGACTTCATCACCCTGCTCAAGGGCGAATCGCTTGTGGCGTTCGTGCCGCTGGATGCCGTGTTGGCCATCGGAACGGTCCAGGGCGTGGTGAAGCGCGTCCAGCCCGACTACCCGTTGAACCGCGAAGACTGGGAAATCATTGCCCTCAAGGACAAGGACGCTGTGGTGGGCGTGGAGCCTGCCCAGGACGACGACGTCGACCTCGTCTTCGTGACCCGGCTTGCGCAGCTCCTGCGGTTCAGCGCCTCCGCCGTCCGGCCGCAGGGCCGCACCGCGGGCGGCATGGCGGGAATCAAGCTTGGTGACGGCGACGACGTCATCCACTTCGGCACAGTGCGCGCCACCGACCCTGCCGCCGTCGTCGTAACGATTGCCGGCAGCAACGGTGCGCTGCCGGGAACCGCTCCAGGCACGGCGAAGATCACCCCGTTCGAGGAGTACCCGGCCAAGGGCCGGGCCACGGGAGGCGTGCGGGCCCACCGCTTCCTCAAGGGTGAAGACACTCTGCTGCTCGGATGGGCGGGTCACGGTCCGGCGAAGGCGTCATCAAGCGCCGGCGTTGCCCGGTCCCTCCCGCAAGAGCACGGCCGCCGCGACGGCTCCGGTGTTCCCCTCTCCCAGCCCGTGGATGCCATCGGTGCGAGCATGGCGTGGGAAGAAGGAAACGCCGGGGAGAATTGACCGGAAGCCGCCGTTGACTGCTACGTCCCGGCTGGCCACGTCCTGGCCCCGCTGGCCTACATCGTCGCGATACTGATGATGTTTCCTTCCGAGTCGAGGAACCAGGCTCCCCTTTCGCCGTCCGGCAAAGTGGCTACGCCGTTTTCGGTCTTCAGGCCAGGGAAATCGTATTCTTCGAAAACGACTCCGCGCGTCCTGAGATCGGCCATGTCCTGGTCCAGGTCCGTGCTCTGGAATCCAAGTTGGGTGTTCTTGGCGGTTCCGGCGTTGGGCGTCTCGTAGAGCAGGAAGGCTGTGCCGTTGGCGCACTTGTACATCAGGTTGTCGCTTGCCTCCGGATTATCCGGTTCAAGACCGAGCTTGTCACGATAGAAGTCGCGGGCGCGGGCGATATCGCTGGCAGGGAGCACACCGGCGACGTTTAGATCCTTAAGCATGGCAATTTCACTTTCCAGGCTTCCCCAGCACCTAACTTTACTCCTGATCGGGCTGATCAGACCGGGGATGTGCCTCTCTCCGGGCAGTGTGACCGGATCAGGAATCCGGGCCCTAGACTACTGCCATGCCGATCATTCCTGATGACAAGGACTGGACCTGGGTCCTGTCCACGCCCTGTCCCGAATGCGGCTTCGACGCCGCCACCGTGACCCCGTCCACCGTCCCGGGGACAGTCCTCAACATGCTGCCGCGGTGGCGGGCCGTTCTGCGCCGGGAAGACGCGTCCACCCGCCCGGACGAGCACACATGGTCGCCATTGGAGTATGCCTGCCACGTGCGGGACGTCTTCAGCCTGTTCGACCAGCGCCTGAACCTGATGCTGCGGGAGGACGACGCCCACTTCGCCAATTGGGACCAGGACAAGGCCGCGATCGACGGCGACTACGCCAACGCGGACCCGGCAGAAGTGGCTACGCAGCTGGCCGCCGAGGGCACCCAAATTGCCAACTCCTTCGCCGCTGTCCACGAGGATGAGTGGCCCCGCACCGGGGTCCGCAGCAACGGCTCCACCTTCACCGTGCTGACATTCGCCCAGTACTTCCTGCACGACGTAGTCCATCACCTCCACGACGTGGACGGCTAGGCGCTGCGATGTCGTGGAAAGACACGCGGGCTACCCGCCTCCTCAACATTGGGTTGCCCATCGTCCTCGGTCCGTTCGGTGGCCTGTCCTCGGTGGAGCTCGCGGCCACGGTCAGCGAGGCTGGCGGCCTGGGTTCGTACGGCCTCTACGGCTACGACGCGGAACGGATTGCCGACACGGCCCGCGAACTCCAGGAGGCCACCGGGAAACCGTTCGCGCTGAACCTTTGGCTCCCCATCGAGGGTGAAGAGCCACCAACCGCGGACGCCCGGCAGTTTGCCGCCTACGTGGACATCCTCCGGCCGTATTTCGAGCTGGTTGGCGTAGAACCACCCGCGCAACCGGATGCCTACCAGCCCGATCTGCAGGAACAGATCCAGGCGGCCATCGATGCCCGGCCCGCCGTGCTGAGCTTCGTCTTCGGCGTTCCGTCCGCGGCCGTCATCGAGGAGGCCCACCGGAATGGCATCGTGGTGGTGGGTACTGCCACCACCGTCGACGAAGCGGTGGCGTTGGATAACGGCGGCGTTGACGCGATCGTCGCCACGGGCATGGAGGCCGGCGGGCACCGGGTTTCCTTCCTCCGCGCGCCGGAGGACTCCCTCGTCGGGGCCATGGCCCTCGTGCCCCAGGTGGTGGATGCAGTCTCGGTTCCGGTCATCGCCGCAGGTGGTATCTCCGACGGCCGCGGAGTCGCTGCCGCGTTGGCCCTTGGCGCGGACGCGGTCCAGATCGGTTCGGCCTTCCTGGCCACGCGGCAATCAGCCATCAGTCCCGCGCACCTGGCCGCGATGCGCGGACCCGACGCCGCCCATACTGTCCTGACCCGCGCACTCAGCGGCCGCTTGGCACGCGGCATCCCCAACCGGATCATCGCGGAACTCGCCGATCCTTCCGCCCATGCCCCGTTCCCGATCCAAAACTGGCTGACCGGCAAATTCCGGCCCGCTGCCGCGGCTCAGGGAGTCCCTGACCTGATGTCGCTGTGGGCGGGTCAATCGACGCCGCTCATCAGGGAGGACGACGCACGGAAGTTGGTGGCGAACATCGTCGAGTCCGTGGACGCCACCTTCGGACGCCTCCTCGGCTAGTTTCCGTCTGCTAACTTCCCGTTGACGTCGCGAGAGGCGAGAAGCCGCGGTCATACTTGAATTCGATTCGCCGCTTATGCCGGGCTCCTGGACATGCCCCTCGCCAGCGCTAGCGGATGGACATATTCCCGTTATGTCCGGTCGCGGCCGCGAAGAACGGGCATGTCCTCCCGACGCGAAGAGGACTTGGCCCCTAAACCCCCGACGAATAACTAGAAATAACGAGAATCAACGAAAATGACCACTAGTTTCCGCGCACGAGCATCGGGAGTGCCGACGGCGAGCCGAGATCCAGGCGGGCGTCTCCCCCGGCGATGTCGGCCGGGTTGTGGGTCACCAGCACCACGGTGACATCCTTCAGTCCGGCGCGCAGCTCCGCCATCATGAGCCGCCCGGCCTCGGCGTCGAGATGGGCGGTTGGCTCGTCCAGGAGCAGGACTTTTGCGCCGGTGAGGAGCGTGCGGGCCATGGCGAGCCGCTGGCGTTCGCCGCCGCTCAGGGACGAACCGGAGGGGCCTATGCGGGTATCCAGGCCCTTCGGAAGTCCGGATGCCAATCTTGAGAGCCCGACGGCGCCCAGCGCCTTGTGCATGTCCGCTTCGGAAGGCTTGTGGCCGGCCGGGCGGGCGAGCAGCAGGTTGCCGCGGATGGTGGAGTCGAAGAGGTGGGCCTCCTGGGGACACCAGGCGGCATTCCCGGTGACGCATGCCCTGCCGGAAGACACGGGCAGGAAGCCAAGCAGCACGGAGAGCAACGTGGATTTCCCGGAACCGGAGGGTCCCGTGACCGCGAGCCACTGCCCGGGAGCCGCTTCGGCGCTGAGCCCGCTGAACACGGGGGTTCCACCCGGCCATGACGCTTCGAGGCCATCCAGCAAAAGCCCCGCGGCACCGTCGGGCCGCTCCGGCAGCCTCAGCACGCCGCCGCCGGCATCCGAGGCGTCGAAGGCTCCGGACTGCGCGATCCGCCGCAGCACCGCGGCCAAAGCCGGACCCTGCCGCACGGCGGACACAACTGCTCCGTAGGGCTCAGCGAGGGCCAGCTGAACCAGGACGACGACGGCCAGCACAGCCGGCGCGACAGTTCCGGTTTGCACCGAGGGGGCGCCGAGGATTCCGGCCGCCAGCGCTCCCAGGGTGCACGCCAGCACGGTCAATCCCTGGCCGATGCCATCCGCCCACGCGGAACGCTGCGCCGCCGCAGTGGCCGCGCTGTCCCTCCGGGCCAAGGACGACAAAACCATTCCCGCCACGCCGTTGGCGCTGAGCTCGGCACGGGCGTCGAGCGCTGCGGCAACATCGCGAAGCACCAATGAGCGCAGTTGCTGCTCTGAGCGGGCCGCGTTGCGGTCGGCCGCCAGGGCAAGAAGAGGAGCTGCGACAAGGCCGAGCACGGCGGTGGCGACCACCACCGGCACAGCGGCGGGAACCAGCAGGGCCGAGGCGACCACCGCCGCCACCCCGACCGCAACCGCGGAGAGGGGCGGCAGGACGACGCGCGGCAGCACGTCCCGCAGCGTGTCGACGTCGTCCACCACCGCTCCGAGGACATTGCCGCCCAGCAGGAGCCGCCGCAAGGACAGGGCCCGCGCGCTGAGGCTCGCCCAGAGCGCGCCGCGGAGCCTTGTCATCGCCGCGAAAACCGTGTCATGGACGACGAGCCGCTCGGAGTAGCGCAGCACGGCCCGGCCTATGCCGAAAAACCGCACGCCGACGATTGCTCCCAGCAAGTACAGGATGGGCGGTTGCTCGCTGGCGCGGATAATGAGCCAGCCGGACAGCCCGGACAACGCCACGGCAAACAGGGCGGCGAGCGCCGCAAGCAGCACGGCACCGGCGAACTTGTAACGGACGGGCGCCAGGATGCTCGCCAGGGCCTTGAGCATGGAGATGGCGGTGGGGGGTTCCATTCCCCCGTCCGGTGTGCTTCCGGGATTCGCGTCCCCCTGGAGCGGAGCCGGCACGGACACAGCGGATTCCGGGGCCACGTGGCCGGCATGCTCCTGCGCCGTCACGCCGTCGACGCTCACGACGTAATCCGCCAGTTTCCGGGTCGCGGCGTCGTGGGCCACGAGGATGACAGCCGCGGCCCCCCGCAGCCTCGCGATCGCCGCACGAATGGCGTCCGCGGACGCGACGTCGAGGTGGGCGGTGGGTTCGTCGAGCAGCAGGACCGTGGCACCGGCGTCGAGGCGCGCCAAGCCGCGGGCCACGGCCACCCGCCGCACTTCGCCAGGGCTCAACTCGGCAGGATGTTTGAACGCGAGGTGCTCCGCGGCGGCTTGCTCCAAGCAACGCATGGCCCTCGCGATGTCAGCGTCCGGCGTGGATCCAGTGACGGACGACGCGAAGTCCGCGTCGCCGCCGTTCAGGTAAAGGACAACCTCGTCCAGGACAGTACCGGCGACCATGACGGGATGCTGCGGTACCCACGCCACCGAGCGCGCATCCAGTCCGGTGACGGAACCTTCGATGGTTGCCTCCGGACCGTCGCCGATCGTGCCGGCGAGAACGCCAAGGATGGTGCTTTTGCCTGAACCGCTGCGGCCATCCAGTGCGGTAATCCGCCCGGCCGGAGCCTCGAAGTCGATAGGCCCGACGGCGGCACCTGCCCTTCCCCTGTACGTCACCGTCAGCCCGGTGACTACGACGCCGGCGGAAGCTCCGGCGTCGTGCGCTTCAGCACCGGAATCATCATTCAGCGAACGGCCCGCCGGCGACTCCAGCACGGCGTTGGTTGCGGCCAAGGCCTCGCGCCCGTCGTCGCTGGCGTGGTGGGCCGTACCCAGCTCGCGCAAGGGAAGATAGCAATCGGGGGCGAGGATGAGGGCCAGCAGGCCGGCTTCCAGGCCCATGTCGCCCGCAACGAGCCGCACGCCGATGAAGACGGCCACGACAGCGACGGAGATGGTGGCTATCAGTTCCAGGGCGAGCGCGGAGAGGAACGCGGTCCGCAGGGTTCCCATGGTCCGTGAGCGGTATTCCTCGGAGAGGTCCTCGAGGGCTGCACGCTGTTCGCCCGCGCGGCCCAGTCCCACCAGCACGGGAAGGCCCTTGGCCAACTCCAGGATGTGCCCGGAGAGCCTCCGCAGCGTGGATTGGGCTTCGTGGACCCGGTCCTCGGTGTGGCGGCCGATCAGCACCATGAACAGCGGGACCAGCGGCACGGTCAGCACCACCACCACGGCACTGACCCAATCCGCGAAGAGTATCCGCGCGCCAAGGAGCAAGGGCAGCGCAGCGCAATTGACCAAGGCGGGCAGGAACTGGGTGTAGTAGTTGTCCAGCGCATCAAGTCCGCGGGTCGCGAGCACGGCGAGACCGCCGTCGTTCACGTCTCCGACCCGTCCCGCAGCCCCGGGGCCGAGGGCGCGCCCCAGCAGCCGGAGCCTCAGCTCTTCCTTGACCCCGAGGGCTGCCCGGCGCGCCGCGACTCCCTGGCCCCAGACCGTCAGCGAGCGCAGGACGGCGCCGGCGGCTCCCCAGGCGAGTCCTTCGCGCCACCCCATGCCGCCGGCAGCAATGCCGGACAACATCCCCGCGATGGCCTGCGCTATCAGGACCAGCGACAAAGCCTTGAGCGAGGACAGCAGACCAAGGACGTACAAGGCGGATCGGGTGGCCGCTCCGGCCGGCAGCTGCGGCTTCATCCGCTACTCGCCGGCGTCCTGCGGTGCGTGTTTGGCAGCCGGTCCGCCCGGAGCCGCATGGCCCACCAGCACCTTGGCCGCAATGGCCGGCAGGAAGCCATGCGCGGCGGGAATGTGGGCTGCGCTCACACGGCGCCGGAACACCCAGTAGGTCCAGGCCTGGTACGCGATGACCAGCGGCAAGCCGACGGCGGCCACGATGCTCATCAGCCCCAGCGTGTAGGCCGACGATGAGGCGTTGGAAATCGTGAGGTTGAAGGCGGGGTTCACGGTGGAAGGGATGACCACGGGGAACGCCGCGCCGAAGATGGAAGCGGTGGCGCACACCAGGAAAGCACCCAGGGCTCCAAAGGCCTTGCCCTCAGCCCCCTTGCGGGCGAGGACCCAGGCCGCTGCACCCGCCAGGACTCCGAGGAGGACCAGGATCCACGTCAACGGCTTGCCGCTGAGCAGCTGGAGGGCCACCATCCACGCAAGCAGCGGCAGCAATCCGAGCGGGGCGAGCCGCACAAACCAGCGGCGCGCACGGTGCCGCACGTCGCCGTCGGTCTTCAGTGCCAGGAACGCCAGCGCGTGCACCAAGGCGAACGCGACGACGGCCAAACCGCCCAGCAGGGCGTATCCGCTGAACCAGGCAAAGGGGCCGCCCTGACGGTCGCCGTTCGAGTCGATCGGCAGCCCGGTGGTGGTCAACGCCAGCGCGGCGCCGATGCCGAACGCCGCCGTGAACGAACCCAAGGCAATCGCCCAGTCCCAGACTGTCCGCCAACGCGCAGTGTCCACCTTGCCCCGGTACTCGAAAGCCACGGCACGGAAGATCAGGGCCACCAGGACAATCAGCAGCGGCAGGTAGAGCGCCGAAAACAGCGAGGCGTACCACATCGGGAAGGCCGCGAAGGTGGCACCGGCCGCGGTCAGCAGCCACACTTCGTTCCCGTCCCACACCGGACCGACCGTGTTCAGCAGAACCCGGCGGTCGGTGTTGTTCCGGGCGAAGAGCTTCATGAGCATTCCGACGCCGAGGTCGAAGCCCTCAAGGAAGAGGTAACCCGTCCACAGCACGGCGATGGCCACGAACCAGACGGTAGGCAACAGTTCCATTCGAAAATTCCCTCTGCTTCCTAGTAGGCGAATGCCAAGACGTCGTCGCTGTCGCCGGGTTGGCCCGGGGCGCCCGGCGTCCCGCCGTCGTCGTCCTTCTTTTCCTTCTTTTCGCTCCCGCGAGCCTCAGCGAGCTCCGGCATCGCGGACACCACGCCTCCGCGGGCGTATTTGACCAGCAGCCGGACTTCCACCACGAGCAGGACCGCGTAGATGGAGGCCAACACCACCAGCGAGGTGATGAGCTCTCCGGCGGAGACGCCTGGCGAGACGGCCGCGGCCGTGAACATGAACACTTGGTCGACGCCGCTGGCGTCCGGATTGGGCGCGACGACGAACGGCTGCCGCCCCATTTCCGTGAAGATCCAGCCGGCGGCGTTGGCGCCGAAGGGAGCAAGGATGCCGAAGACCGCGAGGCGCATGATCCAGCGGGACTGCGGGACCAGGCCCTTGCGCGTGACCCACAGGGCCAGCAAAGCGGCAAGGGCGGCGATCCCGCCGAAGCCGATCATCATGCGGAAGCCCCAATAGGTCACTTCCATGACGGGCACGTACTGGATTTCCTGGCCTGCCCGGTCGCCGTACAGGGGATTGTTCGGCAGGTGGGTGCCGTACTTGGCCTTGTACTCGTCGAGGAGGCTGTTGACCCCCTTCACTTCGGTGTTGAAGTCCCCCTTGGCCAGGAAGGAGAGGATACCGGGGACCTCGATCACGGCCACGATGTCGTTGCAGTTCTTGGACCCGAGGTTGCCGATGCTCAGCACGGAGAACCCGGTGCCGTCGTGGCACGCGGCCTCTGCCGCGGCCATCTTCATGGGCTGTTGTTCGAACATCAGTTTGCCTTGCATATCGCCGGTGATGGCGGTACCGGCAAAGGAGATCATGGCGACGACGGCGCCGATCCGCAGGGACGTGATCCACACCCTGTAGTCGGCCTTGTCCCGTCCGGGAATGTCGGCTTCGCCGGCGACGGCGCGGCCATCCGTTCCGACAGTGTCGATGCCGTCGTGGCGGCGGCGCCAGAGGTGGTACCAGGCGATGCCCAGGAGGAACGCACCGGCGACGGCCAGCGCGCCGAAGAGGGTGTGGGGTACGGCCACCATCGCGGTGTTGTTGGTGAATACCGCCCACGCGTCGGTCATGACGGGACGCCCGTTGACCATCGTGACGCCGACGGGGTGCTGCATCCAGGAGTTGGCCACAATGATGAAGTAGGCCGAGAAGACCGAGCCGATCACCGCGATCCAGAGGCACGCGAGGTGGACGCCGCGCTTGAGTTGCTTCCAGCCGAAGATCCAGAGTCCCAAGAAGGTCGATTCCACGAAGAACGCCAGAAGGGCTTCCAAGGCGAGGGGAGCACCGAACACGTCGCCGACGAACCGGCTGTATTCGCTCCAGGCCATGCCGAATTGGAATTCCTGCACGATGCCCGTGGCCACGCCCATGATGAAGTTGATGAGGAAGAGCTTGCCCCAGAACTTGGTCATCCGGAGGTATTCAACCTTGCCGGTGCGATACCAAAGGGTCTGGATGACAGCCACGACAAGGCCCAGTCCGATGGTCAACGGCACCATCATGAAGTGGTAGACCGTGGTGATTCCAAATTGCCAGCGTGCGATTTCCAAGGCGTCCATTGCTGTCCTTTTTATCCGGCTGCCCGCGAAGCGGCGTCCATTTCTACCTAGCGTAGAACTTGTTTCTTCTACACAGTGTAGAACAAACCCGCTGCGATCTGCTCACCACTCTTCCAGCGGCGTCACAGTGCCGCAAGGACACGGCGCGCCGCATGTTCTACCTCACGTAGAATCGCCGCCTGAAAAGCGGTAGATTGAAGGTGGAATGTTGGAACATCGCACTTCCCCCGGCCCATGAGACGGGGAGGGAAATGCGGAAAGTAGGGATGCATTGATGGCAAGTCTTGGCGAACTGGAACGGGCGGTCATGGACCTCCTTTGGGCGGGCCAGGAGGCTGCGACAGCCAACAAACTTCGTGATCTGCTGGCGCAGGATTCTGCCGCCACGGACGGCATTGCAGGACACCAGGGCAAGGACCTCGCAGTCACCACAGTGCTGACGGTCTTGTCCCGCCTTGAGAAGAAAGGCCTCGTCGAGCGCGAACGCGGCACCCGCCCACACCGCTACCAGGCTGTTTCGAGCCGCGCGGACCACACGGCGGACCTCATGCACGAGGCACTCGGCTCCGCGCCGGACCGCGAAGCCGTGCTGGCCCGGTTCATCGGTTCCGTGAGCGAGAGTGAAGCCGCCACGCTGCGCAAGCTGCTCGGCAAAAACTAACCACCCATGTTCTGGACCTCATATTTTCTGGCGGTCCTTGCTTTGGTGTTGGCCTGGCCGGTTCCCGTCCTCTTGTCGCGCGCCGAATGGCCATCGCGCGCACCCTTCATGGCCATGGTCCTCTGGCAGGCCATCGCACTCGCCGGTGGCCTGTCCATGATCGGTGCCATGCTCGTCTACGGGCTTGAGCCCATCGGCGACAACCTCATCGCAGGCCTGCGCTCCCTGGCTGGCATGGTGCTCCACAACGAGCCCACCACGGCGCTGGGTTTCTGGCACTTGTTCGCCTTGTCCGCCGCGGCGCTGCTGAGCGCCCACCTCGTATTCACCCTGCTGCTCACCTACGTCAAGATCGAACGGCAGCGGCGGAGGCACCGCGAGCTCCTCGCCCTCCTGGCCTCACCGTCCGACGACGGCCCCGGCACCGTGGTCATCAACCACGACTCCCCCGTTGCCTACTGCCTGCCGGGCGGCGCACGGTCGGTGACCGTCCTGTCCGACGGCCTCATGGCTGCCCTCGAGCCGGCCGAGCTCCGGGCCGTCCTCATCCATGAAAACGCCCATCTCTCGCAACGCCACGACCTTCTTCTGTGGGCCTTCGCCGCGTGGCGCCAGGCACTCCCCTGGTTCCCGACTACCCGGCTCGCCCAGGTGGCGGTCAACTCCCTGATCGAAATGCTCGCCGATGACGTGGCCCTGCGCACCGAGAGCAAGGGAACGCTCATCAAGGCGATCGCGATCGTCGCCAGCGGCTCCGCCCGTCCCGTGGAGCAATTCGCGCCACCCGGAACAAGCGGGCAGGACGCCTCCCCCGAAAACAGCTCCTTGAGCGGCACCGGCGGCGCCGACTCACCGCGCACGACGGCGTCGCGCGTCAGCCGCCTGCTCTCACCCAAACCGCCGCTTCCGGCAGCCCAGCGCTCCTTGGTGCTTGCCGCCTCGGCAATGCTGCTCGCGGTGCCGACCGGCCTGCTGATCGTGCCGGGCTTGCTGGGCTGAACAGGTCTGCCGGCCTAGGTAGGCCCGCCGGATCAGGCGTCGATGCGCTCCCGGTCCAGGTCCGCCGCGCCGGCGATGATGAAGTCCTTGCGCGGGGCGACGTCCGATCCCATCAGCAGGTCGAAAGTATCCTCCGCCATCTTGGCGTTCTCGATTCCCACTTTGCGGAGGGTACGGTGGCGCGGATCCATGGTTGTCTCGGCGAGCTGCTCGGCGTCCATCTCGCCCAGGCCCTTGTAGCGCTGGATCGGCTCCTTGTAGCGTTTGCCTTCCTTGGCGAGCCTGGCCAGCAGGACGTGCAGTTCGGCCTCCGAGTACGTGTAGATCATCTCGTTGGCTTTCTGGCCGGCGTTGATGACTTCCACGCGGTGCAGCGGCGGGACGGCCGCGTATACGCGGCCCTCATCGATCATCGGACGCATGTATCGGAAGAACAGGGTGAGCAGCAGCGTACGGATATGCGCGCCGTCGACGTCCGCATCGGTCATGAGGATCACCTTGCCGTAACGCGCAGCGTCGATGTCGAAGCTCCGGCCCGAACCGGCACCCACCACCTGGATGAGGGCTGCGCACTCCGCGTTGGAGAGCATGTCCCCCACCGAGGCTTTCTGCACGTTCAGGATCTTGCCACGGATCGGCAGCAGCGCCTGGAAGTCCGAAGAGCGCGCCAGCTTGGCGGTGCCAAGGGCGGAGTCGCCTTCCACGATGAAGAGCTCGGAGCGTCCGACGTCGTCCGTGCGGCAATCCGCCAGCTTGGTGGGCATCGACGACGTTTCCAGCGCGTTCTTCCGGCGCTGCGTTTCCTTGTGGACACGGGCTGAGATGCGGGATTTCATCTCGCTGACGATCTTCTCGAGCAGCAGCGCGGACTGGGCTTTGTCGTTGCGGTTCGCCGAGGTCAGGCGCCCCGTGATCTCGTCCTCGACCACCTTGGCAACAATGGCCCTGACGGCCGAAGTGCCCAGGATTTCCTTGGTCTGGCCCTCGAATTGCGGCTCCGCCAAGCGGACCGTCAGCACCGCGGTGAGGCCGGCCAGGACGTCGTCCTTCTCGATCTTGTCGTTGCCCGCTTTGAGCTTGCGCGCGTTCGTTTCGACGGCCTTGCGGAACGTCTTCAGGAGTGCCTGCTCGAAGCCTGCCTGGTGCGTGCCGCCCTTGGGCGTGGCGATGATGTTGACGAAGCTCCGCATGGTGGTTTCGTAGCCGATCCCCCAGCGCAGCGCGATGTCCACTTCACAGTCGCGTTCCACTTCGGCGATCTTGCTGTGCCCGTTTTCGTCGAGGACCGGAACGGTCTCCTTGAACTTGCCCGCGCCATGGAGCCGCCAAATATCCGTGACGCCCGAATCCGCGGCGAGGAAGTCGACGAACTCGGAAATGCCGCCGTCGTGGTGGAACACCTCCTGGTGCGGTCCGTTTTCGCCGGGGGTGCCGGGGAGCCGGCGCTCGTCGCGGACAGTGAGCTTGAGTCCCGGAACCAGGAAGGACGTTTGGCGGGCGCGGGCTGCAAGATCCTCGTAGGCGAACTTCGCGTCCGGAGTGAAGATCTGCCGGTCCGCCCAGTAGCGGATGCGGGTGCCGGTGACACCCCGTTTGGCCTTGCCCACGACGTCGAGCACCGAGTTCTCGACGAACGGTTCGAAGACCGACGTCGGGCTCGGCTTCGAGCCGGTGTCCTTGAACCGTCCAGGCTCGCCCCGGCGGAACGACATCTGGTACGTCTTGCTTCCGCGGTCCACCTGCACGTCAAGACGGGCGGAGAGCGCGTTCACCACGGACGCGCCAACGCCGTGCAGGCCGCCGGACGCCGTGTAGGAGCCGCCGCCGAACTTTCCGCCCGCGTGCAGTTTGGTGAAGACCACTTCGACGCCGGTGAGCCCGGTCTTGGGCTCCAGGTCCACCGGGATCCCACGGCCGTCGTCGTGGATTTCCACCGAATTGTCCGCGTGCAGGATGATCTGGATGTCGTGCCCGAAGCCCGCCAGCGCTTCGTCCACCGAGTTGTCAATGATCTCCCACAAGCAGTGCATGAGGCCGCGTGAATCGGTGGAGCCGATGTACATGCCCGGACGCTTGCGGACCGCCTCCAGGCCTTCCAAAACTGAAAGGTGCCGGGCGTTGTATTCAGAACTCGGTGCCACGGGCGGGGCGCTCCTTCGGGGGTGTAACAGAGGCAAAAAACACTCCTCCTAGGCTAGCTGGCCCGGAGCCATGACGAGAGCTGCCACTCCCAATCGTGCTGGACGCCACTTCCCGGTGTTACGCACATGTGATACGCGGACAGCGAACGTGACCCATCCTTGCCATGGTTTTGCTTCGAATGCTGGTTATATGGATACACAGAACTACTAAGGAGGCCGAACATGACAACAGCAGTTGCAGACCGCACACTCAATGCACTCGACCGGTGCGACCGTTGCGGGGCCCAGGCATATGTCCGCGTTGTACTCGAGTCCTCCGGCGGTGAGCTGCTCTTCTGCGGCCACCACGCACGTGCAGTAGAGGCCACGCTGCGGCCGATGACTTCCGACTGGCATGACGAGACCGGCCGCCTTCAGGAGAAGGAACCCGTCCTCGCCGACTAGCCCCGATGGCTGGCCCTGAGAGGCCGCCCGGTGGACATAATTTCACAGAGACAACAGCCCCCTCCGAATGGAGGGGGCTGTTGCGTTAACCGAAGACTCCTCTGCCTAGGCGCGGCCCGCATCCCGGCGTTGTCTTTCCTGCCTCGCCCGGGTGACGTCGGCCGCGATCTCCGTGCGCCCTTGCGCATCAAGCCCGGCCACGACCCCGTCGACGTCCATGTCTGGCCGGTTCTGGCTCAGTTTGGCCTTCGCTTCGATGCGGGTGATGACCAGTTCGACGCCGACAATGGCGCGCAGCTGGCCGGAGATGTACCGCTCCGGCGCGTCGTCGACGGACCACGGCCGCTCGAAACCGGCTTCGTTTAGGTCGGTCAACTGCCTGACATGGTTCGCGAGCCACGTCGCATCATCGTGGACGGCAAGCTTGCCGTAGACGTGCGCAGTGGAGTAGTTCCACGTCGGGACGACGCGTCCATGCTCCTCCTTGGAGGCGTACCAGGATGGCGAGATGTAGGCGTCCGCGCCCTGGATGATGACGAGTGATTCCCCGATCACCGCCTCGGACCATTGCGGATTGGTCCGGGCAAGGTGGCCGTGGAGCGCTCCGTGTTCGCCGATCGAGGGATCGTAGATGAGCGGCAGGAAGGTCGCGAGCAGGCCCTGCGTTGTCACGGTGACAAGGTTCGCCGCGTTCGGCCGCGTCAGGAGCTCGTGGATGACGTCGGGACCGGCGTCGAAATGCGCGGGGATGTACATGGTTCTATTCTTCCTCTCTTGGGACGGGCGATCTGTTCTGTTGGTCTTCAGCGATTCTGTTCCGGCCGCGGATTGAGCCGGACCCGGACGGCGACGCCGGCGCAGACGATGACGGCCAGCCCACCCGCAATCGTCGTCCAGCCCAGGGATTCGCCCAGCAGCAGCCCTGCCCAGCAAATGCTCAGCACCGGCTGGATGAGTTGTACTTGGCTGACTTTGGCCATGGGCCCGATGGCGAGGCCCCGATACCAGGCGAAGAAGCCGAAGAACATGCTGACGACTCCGAGATATGCAAAAGCGGCCCACTGGCCCGGTGAGGCTGACGGCGGCTGCTGGGCCATGGAGAGGGCAGCCAGGCCGGCCATCAACGGCAATGCCAGGACAAGCGCCCAGGATACGGTCTGCCATGCGCCGAGTTCGCGGGCGAGCAAGCCGCCTTCCGCGTAGCCGATGGCCGCAGCAACGACAGCTCCGAGGAGCAGCACATCCGCCCAGTTCAGCTGCCCGAGCCCGCCTGACTGTGCGAAAGCGAAAACAATGGCCGCAACAGCCCCTACGGCTGTCACCAGCCAGAAGACGGCGGGCGGATGCTCGCGTCCGCGGAGTACTGCGGCGGTTGCCGTTGCTGCCGGCAAGAGGGCGATGACGACGGCGCCGTGGCTGGCCGGCGCCGTCGTGAGTGCGAACGAGGTGAGCAAGGGGAATCCGACAACAATCCCGGCGGCGACCACGGCCAGGCGCGCCCATTGCCTGCCTCGAGGAAGCCGCTGCCTGGTGAGCAAGAGGGCGAACGCCGCGAGTATCGCCGCGACGACGGCACGGCCGGAGCCGATGAACAAGGGCGACAGGCCACCAACCGCCACCCGGGTGAAGGGAACAGTGAACGAGAACGCCGCTACTCCCAGGAGGCCCCACCAAAGGCCCATTGCCGGACGGGACAGTACCACTGGACGAATTATCCTAGTAGCGCTACTATTGTCTCTCATGAACAACGATAGCAGTTCAAGGATTGCGATGCGACTGCGGGAATGGATCGCCGGGGCCGCGCCGGGATCCCGGCTGCCGTCCACCCGGTCACTGGTTGCCGACTACCAGGCCAGCCCTGTGACGGTGCAGAAAGCCTTGCAAGCGCTCACGTCACAGGGCTTGATCGAGAGCCGGCCGGGCGTCGGCACCTTCGTGCGGGCGGTCCGGACAGCACGCCCCTCGGATTACGGTTGGCAAACTGCGGCTCTGCGCGCACCGCAAGCGCCTCCGCGCTCAGCCTCCACCACGATGCGGGACACGTCGAACGCAACTATTGCCTTCCACTCCGGATACCCGGACCGGGAACTCCTGCCGGAGCGGCTCGTGCGGGCCGCCCTCGCCCGGGCGTCCCGCGGCGATGCTGCCTTGTCCAGACCACCCGCTGCGGGGCTTCCGGAGTTGCAGTCCTGGTTCGCGCACGAACTCGGCACCGCAACGCCGGCAGGACTCACCCCGCCGACAGCGAGCGACGTCATCGTGCTGCCGGGAAGCCAGGGCGGCCTCAGCTCCATCTTCACTGCCTTGGTCGGCCACGGGCAGCCGCTGCTCATGGAATCCCCGAGCTACTGGGGAGCCATCCTGGCCGCGACCCAGGCCGGAGTCCGCATCGTCCCGGTGCCCAGCGGAGCCGATGGGCCGGACCCCGAAGAATTGGCCAGAGCCTTCGAGGAGACCGGCGCACGGTTGTTCTATGCCCAACCAAACTATGCCAATCCCACCGGGGCACAATGGTCCACCCGGCGGGGCGAAGAGGTCCTGGACGTCGTCCGGCAGTACGGCGCGTTCCTCGTTGAGGACGACTGGGCGCACGATTTCGGCATCACGTCGACGCCGGCGCCCCTCGCCGCACGTGACGACTCCGGCCACGTGGTCTATCTGCGCTCCCTCACGAAGAGCGTTTCACCCGCCATCCGCGTTGCCGCCGTCATCGCGCGAGGCCCTGCCCGCGAACGCATCCTTGCAGACCGCGCGGCCGAGTCGATGTACGTCAGCGGATTGCTGCAGGCCGCGGCACTCGACGTCGTCACCCAACCGGCCTGGCAGACCCATCTGCGCAGCCTCCGCCATCAGCTCCAGTCACGCCGGGACCTGCTTGTCTCAAGCCTGCGCGAGCACGCCCCCCAGGCCCACCTCAGCATCGTCCCCAAGGGAGGACTGAATCTCTGGGCACGGCTTCCCGACGGCACGGACCTCGAGGGCCTGACGCGTGACTGCGAGAGTGCCGGAGTCATGATCGCAGTCGGTAACGAGTGGTTTCCGGCCGAACCGGCGGGACCGTTCATCCGCCTCAACTACGCCGGGCCCAACCCCTCGGCGTTCCCGGAAGGTGCCCGCATCCTCGGCCAAGCACTCGAACGGAACAGTCCCTGAATGCAAGAAGTGGACCCCCGGGAATCCGGGAGTCCACTTCTTGACGGGCCGTGCCGCTTAGGCCAGGGCGTCCGTTGCTTTAGTCAAGGTAGTCGCGCAGAACCTGAGACCGCGAGGGGTGGCGCAGCTTGGACATCGTCTTCGATTCGATCTGACGGATGCGTTCGCGGGTGACTCCGTAGACCTTGCCGATTTCGTCTAAAGTCTTCGGCTGGCCGTCGGTAAGGCCGAATCGCATGGCGACGACCCCTGCTTCACGCTCGGACAAGGTATCGAGCACCGAGTGCAGCTGCTCCTGCAGGAGGGTGAAGCTCACCGCGTCCGCCGGGACGACGGCTTCGGAGTCCTCGATGAGGTCACCGAATTCGGAGTCGCCGTCTTCGCCGAGCGGGGTGTGCAGCGAGATGGGCTCGCGGCCGTACTTCTGGACTTCAACAACCTTCTCGGGAGTCATGTCCAGCTCGAGGGCAAGTTCCTCAGGCGTAGGTTCGCGTCCAAGGTCCTGGAGCATCTGGCGCTGAACGCGTGCAAGCTTGTTAATGACTTCCACCATGTGCACCGGAATGCGGATAGTGCGTGCTTGGTCAGCCATGGCACGGGTGATGGCCTGGCGGATCCACCACGTGGCGTACGTGGAGAATTTGAAGCCCTTGGTGTAGTCGAACTTCTCCACTGCGCGGATCAGGCCCAGGTTGCCCTCCTGGATGAGGTCCAGGAACAGCATGCCGCGGCCGGTGTAGCGCTTGGCCAGGGAGACCACGAGGCGCAGGTTGGCTTCAAGGAGGTGGTTCTTGGCCCTCTTGCCGTCGTGGATGATGAACTCGAGCTCACGCTTGAGCTTCGGGTCCATGGAGCCGTCGTCGGCATTGATCTTCTCTTCGGCGAAGAGGCCGGCTTCAATGCGGAGCGCAAGGTCGACTTCCTGCTCTGCGTTCAGCAGGGCAACCTTGCCGATCTGCTTCAAATAGTCCTTGACGGGGTCGGCCGTGGCACCGGCGGACATGACCTGCTGGACAGGCGCATCGTCGTCGTCGGCATCCGAGTAGACAAAGCCGGAACCGGTCGTCGCTGGCTTCTTGCCCTCTTCGCCTTCTTCGACTTCCTCCGTGAGCTCTGCTTCGTCGGGAACGACGGCGTCAAAATCCTCGGCTTCTTCGGAGTCCTCGTCGGCGCCGGCGGACTTGTTGGCTGCTTCGGCAGCGGCCTTGGCGCCGGGCTTGGGCCCGCGCTTCTTGGGTGCCGGCTTCTCTGCACCTGCAGTCGAAGCATTGGCAGCACGCGTTGCCGCGCGCTTCGCAGCTGTAGCCGCCTTCTTTTCTTCGGCGGACAGTTCGGCCAGGGCGGCGGGTTCCTTCTCGGCGGAAGACGGGGTCACAGAAAACCTTTCTAGCGGCGGTCTGTGGAATCACCATGGGGGCAACACCACTATGACCCTGTCAAGTCCGTGATCAACATCAAGTGCCATCGCCGACTGCAGAGTCTTTAGGTAAAACTCCCGACGGCGCCATAATGTTCCCTAGAGTTCAGGGGACGTTTACGGCACTTGAAACACGGACCCAACCGGGTCTCGGCAACCATTGTCTCACGGTTTTGAGTTCCGGGGGTCGAAACCGGCAACCGTGCAGACAATTACGTCCCTGCGGATTTGCCTCAATGGCGCGCCTGGAGTCCCCTGGGGTTTGGCGTCATGCCGCCGCTCCACCGAACTTCCGCCACGCCGACGACTTGCTTTTGGCCCAGCCGCACACTGTCCCTCGCTTCACCACCTCGGCGAGCAGTTCAGCGAGCCGATAGCCCCGATGTTCGGCGTCCGCCTCCGAAAGGAGCTCGGCCGCGAAGGAGCCGCTCCCCCGGCACCACTGAATCCACCCCCGGATCGTGAGCGTTGCGGCCCGCGCCTCCCCACCACCGTGCCGGGAGAGCATCGCGAGAACCCGGTCCAGGCTCGCCACGCGGCTCCAATCGGGGGTCTCCGGGTAGAGGCCCAAGAGCACGTCTCCATAGCGCAAGGCATTGACATCCGTGGCCTCAGTGGACTTGGCAGCCACCGGTGCCGGGGAGCATAGCCCTTGCGGAATGACGAGGCCATCCCCTTCATCGTCTTCATGCCCAAAGAAGTGAAAGGCCTCGGCACCGTCGCACGCGACGGACTTCCCCGCAGCCGCCAGCACCACCACCGCGTCGCGCCATGCAGGAACCCGCAGGCTCGCCCGGAGGAACGCCGCAGCCTCTCCGTCGAATTCCTCTGGACCGCCGGAATCCAGGACTCCCGTCCACACCTCCAGCATTTCTTCGAATGCCTTCCTGCTCCGCCAGCGGCGCAGCAGCTCCTCAAGCGTGGCGGCTTCCGCGCGCATGAACTCCGGATCACGGACAGGCTGGTCCCCAGGGCCCAACAGCCCGGGCGATTCCCTGACGCTGCTCCCCCTGAACACCATTTCCGCGTTGAGCCGGCTATCCCGGATCTGGTCCACGGGACGCCCGGGAAGAGGACAGCACTCCCGGTCGGCACAGAATGCGCTTCGCCAGAACTCGGAACCAATGAACCAGGCATCCCGCAACGCCAAGCCAGTGCGGGCCAGGACGGGTTCCAGGGCTTCCAGCAGCGGCAGGCCATGCGGCACGGCGCCACCGGCGTCCCAACCCTCGTCGCTGAAGATTGCCAACAGCGCGCCGTCGGCCTCATGGTCCGCTTCCAGATACTCCCCGATCCTCCGTGAGTACTCGGCAAGCACCCGTTCGGATCCCCCAGTCGGAAGGTCGACGCGGAGGGTTGCGCCAAGCGTCTGCCCGCGCAGCGTGATGGCCACGAGGCTCTCCTTCGGCCAGAGCCCCAAAGCGTGCGGAATGAAGCCGAGGATGTCCTCCGGCCGGGAAATGGTCACACGCTTGTCTGCCGTCATGAATCCAGCATCGGCGGCAGGAGTGGGCGCCGGCAGACTTCAATTGCCCTATGTGGACAAAGGTGTCCACGGATGCCTGTGGAGGAACACCGCGGAGCAGGCTATGGCGTCGGGCTCTTCTGCTTCGCGAGCCTTTCGCGGCGCAACTCCACGCGGCGGCGCCGCTGGTTCGCCAACGACACGAGGAGCGGCGGGACGTGTACGCCCTGGGCCGCCATCTGGCGGCGCACCTTGCGACGGGTCATGAGGATCAGGACCGTACCCACCAGGAGGAACAGGAACTGGACGCTCAAGGCGATGCGGAAGGACGCCAGGCCGTACAGCTCCCCGCCCGAGAAACCGCTGGTATGGAGAACGTCGAGGATGACCCCCACCAAGTAGATCGTCAGGAGCGCGGCAACGAACCCGCCCACGTTGACGATGCCCGTGGCAGTGCCGATCCTGTGGGAAGGATTGAAGGTCCGGGCGAAATCAAAGCCGATCATGGACCCGGGTCCACCGATGGCCAGGGCGACCACCAGCAAGGCGAGCAACCAGAGGGGCGCCCTGCCAGGCAGCAACAGGACCGCGGCCCAGGCAAGCGCGATCGCCGCCGTGATCAGGAGGACCATGGCCGAGCGCCGCATCGGGTGCCGGGCCACGAAGGTCCCGAACAACGGCCCCACGAGAATGCTCGTGACGACGAAGAGCCCCATCAAGGCGGACACGGTGGCTGCGTTCAGCCCCTGCGCCGACACCAGGAACGGATAACCCCAGGACATGGCGAAGACGTTTCCGCTGAATTGGACAGTGAAGTGGCACCAGAGGCCCAAGCGTGTCCCCGGCTGCTTCCACGCACGGGCCAAGGTCACTCCTGTGGCACGCAGCCCTTGGCCGCTCTCCCGGGGCGGGTGGCCCGGCGGAACATCCCTGAGCAAGGCCAGCACGAGCACGACGGCGAGCGCGGACAGGGAGCTCAACGCCAGGAATGCCGTATTCCAGCCGGCCGAATGAAGGACCAGGGCGAACGGCACCACGCTAATGAGCTGGCCGAGCTGGCCCGACATTCCCGTCAGCTGGGTGACGAGCGGAACCCTTGCGGGCGCGAACCAGATCGGCACGAGGCGGATCACGGAGACGAAGGTCATCGCATCGCCGGCGCCGACGAGGACCCGGCCAAGCACGCCCGCCGGAACAGCGTCGGCATAAGCCAACTGGAGTTGGCCGAGGCCCATGAGCACGGCACCGCTGGCAATCATGGCGCGCGAGCCGAAGCGGTCAACCAGGAGTCCCACCGGTATCTGGAGGCCTGCGTAGACCAGCAGCTGAAGCACCGTGAAGAAGGAAATGGCGGCTGCGCTGGCATGGAACCGTTCGGTGGCCTCCAGTCCGGACACACCAAAGGATGTGCGCTGGGCGACTGCCACGAGGTAGGCAAGCACCCCGATCGTCCAAATGAGCCAGGCGCGGGGTGCGTTCACCCTTCCATTATGCCCGGGGCGGCATTAAAGCTGCTTTATGGGCGCGCATCTTTACGCGCGAGATACGCCTCAACCGCCGCTCCCAGGTCCTCGGCGTTGGGGAGTTCGTCGTTCTCGTCGGCGAGCAGGGAACGGCGGACCGTGCCCTCCGCCTTGTCGTCATAGCGGGACTCCAGCTTCGAAACCACCTGCTGGACGTCCTCGGATGCTTCCACTTGTTCGGCGATCTGCCTGCCCACTTCCCTGCCGGCTTCGCGAAGGCGGTCCGTCGGCAGCATGAGGGACGTGGCAGCTCCCAGGTATTCGAGTCCCGCAACCGCTGCAGGAGGGTACTCGGCATCCGCGAGGTAGTGCGGCACGTGGATGACGTACCCGGCCACTTGCCGCCCGGCCTCGCTCAGCCGCAATTCCAGGATGTGGCCAATGGCCGAAGGAACCTCGACAGTCGGCTTCCACGTGGAAATGCCTTCGATGAGTTCCGGGCGGTTCCCGTGCACCGTGACGCCGACCGGCCGGGTGTGTGGAACCGGCATGGGAATGGAATGGATCCAGGTCACCAGGTTGACGTCCAGCTTTTCCACGATCCCGACGACGGCGCGCGCGAAACGCTCCCACTGAAGGTCCGGTTCAAAACCGGCGAGCAGCAGGAACGGCTCGCCCAAGCCGTCATTCAGCTTGTAAAGCGCCAGCTGCGGGGCCTTGTAGTCCTCCAGGTGGTCTTCGACGAAGCTGATGTGGGGGCGCCGCGTGCGGTAGTCGATGAGCTGGTCGGCGTCGAACACGGCTACCGTTTCGGCGTCGAGCGTATCCAGCAGTTCCCTGTTGATCTGCTGGACCACGTGGCCGGCATCCGCGAAACCCGTGAAGCCCATCAGCATGTTGAGGCCCCTCGTATCCGGGCTGTGGAAGAGCTCGATGTTGCTCGCGTAGAGCGACTCGGGGTCAAGGAGTGAGCCGGAAATCCGTTCAAACACGGCATGTTCCTTTCGCAGTTTCAAATTCTTGGAGGAGCAGGCGGCTGCTTCTTGGAGGAGCAGGCGGCTGCGCGCCGCAGCAGACGCTTCGGCGGCCGGCCACGCTCCATGTATTGGTATAACACCCCGGAGCGGCCGCGCATTCCTGTCGGCCAATGTGCCGCAACTCTCATTTAATTGCTTTCCCGCGCGGCAGACAGACTACGATCGAGACGTGCCGCCGTGTGCGGACCCAAGCAACCACCGACGTTGTCGCAAGCGGACAACCGACGGGGTACCAGGGCCGGGCGCCTAACATGCAGCCCGGCCAAGCCATGCAGAGAGAGATGAGGACAAATCCTCGTGGTGAAGACTACAGACATCACCCTTGGCACTATTGCCAAGGACCTGAAGAAGTCGCCCAGCGACGCACTCGTGATAGCCGTCGGGCAGGGGGAAGACGGGCCGGTACTGCTCGGCAACCCGCTGGGGGCGAAGGCCGCGGAGACCCTCGCGGCTTCATTGGGCCTCCTCGGCATCACGGGAGCAGCCGATCAGGTACACCGTCTGCCGGGTCTTCCGGAGACCGGTTCGGGCGTCCTCGTCCTGGCAGGTGTCGGCAAGGTCGCCGACCACGCCCTTCTCCCCGAGGAAACCCTGCGCCGGGCTGCAGGATCCGCAGTCCGCCAACTGGCCGGCTTGTCATCCGTCACGCTTGCCCTCCCGACGGCGTCCCTCGCCGACATCGCGGCAGTCGCCGAGGGCGCCGTGCTGGGTTCCTACTCCTACACCGAGCACCGTTCCAGCAAGGACGGCCTCAAGGATCCAGTCGGCAAGGTCCTGATCCACACGGCGTTCGACGGCAAGGACGTCCAGCCCGCGCTCGATCGGGCGTTGCTCGTCGGACGCGCGGTCAACAACACCCGCACCTTGGTGAACGAGCCTCCGAGCCACCTTTACCCGGAGTCCTTTGCCGAAGCTGCCAAGGAACTGTCCAAGGGACTGCCCGTCAAGGTCACCGTTTGGGACGAAAAGCGCCTCGAAAAGGACGGCTTCGGCGGAATCCTGGGCGTCGGAAAGGGTTCGACCCGCCAGCCCCGCCTCGTCAAGGTTGAGTATGCCCCGGCCAAGGCCACCAAGAAGATCGCGCTTGTCGGCAAGGGCATCACCTTTGACACGGGCGGCATTTCCATCAAGCCGGCCCTCGGCATGGGCGACATGAAGAGCGACATGGCGGGCGCCGCCGTCGTACTTAACACTGTCCTTGCCGTCGCGGGACTCGGGTTGCCCGTCAAGGTGACCGCGTGGCTCTGCATCGCGGAGAACATGCCCTCAGGCGCTGCACAGCGCCCGGCGGACGTCCTCACCGTGTACGGCGGCAAGACAGTCGAGGTCCTCAACACCGACGCCGAGGGACGCCTCGTCATGGCGGACGGAATCGTCGCGGCCAGCCTCGAACAGCCCGACGCCATCATCGACGTCGCGACCCTGACGGGCGCCCAGCTGATCGCCCTCGGCAACCGCACCGCCGGTGTCATGGGTTCCGACGCCGTCACGGGCGCCCTCAAGTCCGCGGCAGACCGCGCCGGAGAACTCGTCTGGCCGATGCCGCTGCCGGAAGAACTGCGGGCCAGCCTCGAGTCGCAGGTGGCTGACATCGCCAACATCGGCGAACGCCACGGCGGGATGATGACCGCGGCCGTGTTCCTGCGCGAGTTCGTCGGCAAGGACGCCGAGGGCAAGCAGATCCCCTGGGCACACGTCGACATCGCCGGGCCGTCCTTCAACAACGGCAGCCCCTACGGCTACACGCCCAAGCAAGGCACCGGCTGCACCGTCAGGACGCTGCTCGCCTACGTCGAAGACGTGCTGGCGGCCTAAGCAGATCCCCCAGTGGGGCCGGTTGATGACCGGCCCCACGGCCCGACGTGAGTCTGGCCACAAGCGCCCCACAAAAGCCTCGGCAGGGTGGAGCATGGATAAGTGGTTCGCTAAGGTGAACCACGGTAGTCACAAATGCAAGAGAACTTCGGTGCTGGCATAATCGCGGCAGTACAAGTTCCAAGACCAGATGACGCGTAGTCGCGTGTCATCGCTCACGCGAGGGAGCGTCCTAGTGGCCGATCAGGCAACTGCGCAAGAATTCGACATCCTGGTACTCGGTGGCGGCAGCGGCGGCTACGCCACGGCTCTGCGTGCCGTTCAGCTTGGTTTCACCGTTGGTCTCGTCGAGAAGGGAAAGCTCGGCGGCACCTGCCTGCACAACGGGTGTATCCCCACCAAGGCCCTGCTGCACTCGGCGGAACTGGCCGACCACGCACGGGACTCCGCCAAGTACGGCGTCAACGTCACGTTGGACAGCATCGACATCACGGCCGTGAACGCCTACAAGGACGGAATCGTCGCCGGTAAGTTCAAGGGCCTGCAGGGACTCATCAAGTCCAAGGGCATCACGGTCATCGAAGGCGAAGGAAAGCTGCAGGGCACCGACACCGTCGTCGTAGACGGCACCGCCTACAAGGGCAAGAACATCGTCCTGGCCACGGGTTCCTACTCCCGCTCCTTGCCCGGCCTGGAAATCGGCGGCCGCGTCATCACCTCCGATGAAGCGCTGACCATGGACTACATCCCCAAGAGCGTCATCGTCCTCGGCGGCGGCGTCATCGGCGTCGAATTCGCTTCCGTGTGGAAGTCCTTCGGCGTCGACGTCACGATCGTTGAAGGCCTCCCCTCCCTCGTTCCCAACGAAGACACCGCCATCGTCAAGAACCTTGAGCGCGCCTTCAAGAAGCGCGGCATCAAGTTCAGCACCGGCGTCTTCTTCCAGGGCGTCGAGCAGGACGACAATGGCGTGAAGGTGACGCTGGTGGACGGCCAGACCTTCGAAGCCGATCTCCTCCTGGTTGCCGTTGGCCGTGGCCCCGTCACCGCCAACCTCGGCTACGAAGAAGCAGGCGTCACCATCGACCGCGGCTTCGTCATCACCAACGAACGCCTGCACACCGGCGTTGGCAACGTCTACGCCGTCGGCGACATCGTCCCCGGCGTCCAACTGGCGCACCGCGGGTACCAGCAGGGCATCTTCGTCGCCGAAGAGATCGCCGGCCTCAACCCGGTAGTCGTCGAAGACGTGAACATCCCGAAGGTCACCTACTGCGAGCCTGAAATCGCCACCGTTGGCTACACCGAAAAGGGTGCCAAAGAGAAGTTCGGCGAGGACCAGGTCCAGACCCAGGAATACAACCTGGCAGGCAACGGCAAGAGCTCAATCCTGGGCACGGGCGGCATCGTGAAGGTGGTCCGCCAGAAAGACGGCCCGGTGGTCGGTATCCACATGATCGGTTCCCGCATGGGCGAACAGATCGGCGAAGCACAGCTCATCGTCAACTGGGAAGCACACCCTGAGGACGTGGCCCAGTTCATCCACGCACACCCGACTCAGAACGAGGCCATGGGCGAAGTCCACCTCGCGCTGGCAGGAAAGCCGCTCCACGGCTAAGTCTTTACGCAAGACACCCGGTCCTGGGGGGGGGGGGGGGGGGGGGGGGGGGGGGGGGGGGGGGGGGGGGGGGGGGGGGGGGGGGGGGGGGGGGGGGGGGG
>NZ_MTPV01000024.1:0-66447 GCF_002009585.1 Arthrobacter sp. SRS-W-1-2016
CCTCTCGGAGCGGCACCGACGCTTGGAACGGCACCAATACTGTCCTGCTAGCTGATCGCGGAGGCGCCGCGCTCCCCTGTCCGGACGCGCACCGCCTGGGAAACCTCGACGGTCCAGATCTTGCCGTCCCCGAACTGGCCTGTACTGGCGCCGGAGATGATGGCCTCCACTATTCCGTCCACCAGCTCGTCCGTGGCCAGGACCTCCACCCGGATCTTGGGCAGGAGATCGGAATTGTATTCCGCGCCCCGGTACACCTCGGTGTAGCCCCGTTGTTGCCCATATCCGTTCGCCTGGCTGACGGTCATCCCGTTGACTCCAAAGCGTTCCAAGGCTTCCCGGACCTCGTCGATCCGCTCCGGCCTCACGATGGCCGTAACCAGTTTCACGTCGACGCCTTGCTGCGCATCCGATCTGTTTTCCCGTTGGAACTGGCTTCTGGTTCACCACTGGAACCCAACGGGGTTTTGCCGTTCTGTGGCTCTCCGGGATTGAAGGATCCGCCGACCATGGCCAGCTCGTAGGCGGTTTCCGCGTGCTCCGTGATGTCGATGCCCGCCAGCTCTTCGTGTTCCTTGACGCGCATGCCCACTGTCTTGTGGATGGCCAGCCCGATGAGCGTCGTCATGATGGCCGTCCACGCGGTGACGACGAGTGCCGTCAATATCTGGGGCCAGAATTGGCTCAATCCGCCGCCGTAGAATAGCCCGCCTTCAGTCTTCGCGGAAGGTACGGCGAAGAATCCGAGGGACAGCGTCCCCCACAGGCCGCCGACAAAGTGGACGGCGACGACGTCCAAGGAGTCGTCCAGGCCGATCTTGAACTTCAGCCCGATAGCCAGCGCGCAGACGGCACCCGCGATGATGCCGATGACGATCGCGCCAATGGGATCCACGAAGCCACACGCCGGGGTGACTGCCACCAGGCCCGCGACGGCGCCGGATGCGGCACCGAGGGACGTCGCGTGGCCGTCGCGGAGCCTTTCGACGAGCAGCCAGCCGAGGAGCGCGGCGCTCGTGGCCAGCAGGGTGTTCGTCCAGGCGAGAGCGGCGATTCCATCGGCGGCCAGTTCCGAACCGGCGTTGAATCCGAACCAGCCGAACCACAGCAGGCCCGCCCCGAGCATCACGAAGGGGAGGTTGTGCGGCCGGATGTTGGGGTCTTTCATGAATCCGAGCCGTTTGCCGAGCACCACCGCAAGCATCAGCCCGGCCATGCCTGCATTCATGTGGACCACCGTTCCACCGGCAAAGTCGAGCGCCGAGATCTTGCTGCCGATGATCCCGGTGGATCCGAAGAGGCCGCCACCCCACACCCAGTGGGCAATCGGCGCGTAGACGATGGTGACCCACAGGCCGGCAAACAGCAGCCATGGGCCAAACCTGACACGTTCGGCCACCGCGCCACTGATCAGCGCGACCGTGATGATGGCGAACGTCGCTTGGAATCCTATGAAGACCATGTCCGGCAGCCCCGGGGCTTTTCCGCCGATAACGCCGGCCAGGCCACTGAGTCCGAAGTTAGCGAAGGGGTCTCCGATGAAGCCGCCCATCGTATCCGGGCCGAACGCGAGTCCGTAGCCCCACAGGGCCCAGACCACCGCGACCACGCCAATGGCGCCGAAGCTCATCATCATGATGTTGAGGACGGATTTCATCCTGACGAGCCCGCCGTAGAAGAACGCCAAACCTGGCGTCATGAGAAGGACGAGGGCGGAAGCTGCAAGCATCCAGGCTGTTGCGCCGGGATCGAGGGTCTGGGGGTTCACATCCAGCCCTACGCTGAAGAATACTGGGTTCATTTCGGGAGCCTTCCTGCATATACGGCGCTCCATGGCGCCCGCACGGCGAGACCATTTTTAAAACGAACAGGTCCTGGTATCCCACGGGATACCGACCTTGACGAGTTGCCTTGACTCGAAGCTACAGTCGCCCTGTTTCAGCATTCGGCACGGATCATTTCAGGCACGTAACACCCAAGGCCCTAGCGTTAAATCCTGAAGTCAGTCACGTTTCAGGCGTGTTACACACCGCGTGTCGCAAAGCTGCGTGTCGCAAGTCGCGCGTCGCAAATCGCCGGCGTCAGCGGCTGGCTGCCGGCACCAGGATCCAGAGCACCTCAACAGGCTCGTCCGTGGGGTTGACCCAGGTGTGGGGTTCGCGGCCCGGGAAGGACAGCGTGTCTCCCTCTTCGAGCTCGTACTCCTCGTTGGTAAGGATCAATTTGATGCGGCCCTTGACGACGTGCAGGACGTCGACATCGCAATCGACGGCGTAAAGCTCGGCCTCTCCCCGGCCCCGGGGCTCGATCGAGGCCTGCAGGATCTGCAATCGCCGTTCGGAGCGCGCCGTCAGGAGACGCTCCACGATGCCCTGCCCGCCGAGCGAAATCCGCGGTCCGTCGTCGCGCCGGGTCAGATGCGTCTCCGGTGCGGCGAAAAGGTCTCCGATGGACACCGAAAGAACTTGGCAAAGCGTCACGAGGGAAGCGACCGACGGCGATGTCAGGTCACGCTCCACACGGCTCAGGAACCCTTTGGTGAGGCCGGTGGCGTCGGCAACCTGCTCGATGGTGAGCCGCTGCGATTGGCGGGCGGCACGAATTCTGGAACCGATGGCAACGGGGACGTTGCTCGGTTCAACGGGGAGAGCCTTCATTCACGAACCTTTCAGGCCGTTTATGCGGCCCTGTCATTGCAGCAATAGTAGCCGGATCGCCGGCATGGCAGGGCCTTTGGCTAGCCGGAGGAGCGCCGATGAGTCCGCTGGGCGAGACAGCATCTTGACCGTTACTCGCATCACTACGTATCCTCATAGGCAACAAGTGTTGTTTGTGAGGCATACATCACAGACTACTCTCCCCAATCACCAGCGCAGAGACCTTCCGCAACCCCGCACGAAACCCCGCGGACCGGCGTCGGAATCCCCCAGAGCTCTGCGCATCACTTTCAGGAGCCAACCGTGGACTCTTCGTTCATCAATATTGCGATCGTGGTGGTGTATTTGCTCGCCATGCTGGCCTTCGGCTGGTGGGGCAAGTCGCGCACCAAGAACAACAGCGACTTCCTGGTGGCAGGGCGCCGACTCGGTCCGATGCTCTACACCGGCACCATGGCCGCCGTCGTCCTCGGTGGCGCATCGACGGTTGGCGGCGTCGGCCTCGGCTACAAGTTCGGCGTCTCCGGCATGTGGTTGGTGGTCGCGATCGGTTCGGGCGTCCTCCTCCTGAGCCTGCTGTTCGCCGGCACCATCCAGCGGTTGAAGATCTACACGGTCTCCCAGATGCTGAGCCTGCGTTACGGCCAGCGTGCCACGCAGACCTCCGGCATCGTCATGCTGGCCTACACCCTCATGCTGTGCGCCACGTCCACGGGCGCCTACGCCACCATCTTCGTTGTCCTCTTCGGCTGGGAGCGCTGGCTCGCCATCGCCGTCGGCGGCGCCATCGTCCTGGTCTACTCCACCATCGGCGGCATGTGGTCCATCACCCTCGCCGACCAGGTGCAGTTCATCATCAAGACCGTGGGCATCTTCTTCCTCATGCTCCCGTTCGTCCTCAACGCGGCAGGCGGTTTCGACGGCATCCGTGCCCGTGTTGACGCCAGCTTCTTCCAGTTGGACGGCATCGGGGCGCAGACCATCATCACGTACTTCGTGGTCTACACCCTTGGCCTGCTGATCGGCCAGGACATCTGGCAGCGCGTGTTCACCGCGAAGACCCCCAAGGTGGCCCGATGGGGCGGCGCCACCGCCGGCATCTACTGCGTCCTGTACGGCGTGGCCGGCGCCCTGATCGGCCTGGCTGCCCGGGTGGCCCTGCCGAACATCGACGTCAAGGCCCTTGGCAAGGACGTCGTCTACGCCGAGGTAGCCACGCACATCCTGCCGATCGGCATCGGCGGCCTTGTCATGGCCGCAGCAGTCGCCGCCATGATGTCCACCGCGTCCGGAGCCCTCATCGCCGCGGCCACCGTTGCCCGCGCCGACGTGGTCCCGTTCGTGGCCAGCTGGTTCGGCAAGACGATCAACACCAACGACACCGAAAATCCCGAGCATGACGTCAAGGCCAACCGCTACTGGGTCCTTGGCCTGGGGATCGTTGCAGTGTTGATCTCGATGGCGGCGCAAGACGTCGTGGTGGCCCTGACCATCGCCTACGACATCCTGGTAGGTGGCCTGCTGGTTGCCATCCTGGGCGGCTTGGTCTGGAAGCGCGGCACGGGTATTGCCGCAGCCTGGTCCATGGCAGTCGGGTCTGTACTGACCCTTGCCTTGCTGATCGCCTACGCCACGGGAATCATCCCCAGCGAAGACGGCGTCTACGCCAACGATCCCATCTACTGGGGCCTCGGCGCCTCGTTCGCCGTCTATTTCGTGGTCTCCCTCCTCACGCCGCCCACCGAGCCGGCCGTCCGCGAAGCTTGGGAACGCCGCGTTGCCGGAACGGCCGCGGAGGAACTCCCACTGGAGGCCCACCCGGTGGCCATCCACTAGGTTTCACAAAACCACGTACGACGGCGGCGCCGCACCTTCTCCTTCGAGAGGTGCGGCGCCGCCGTCGCATGTACAGTAGGAACAGCTTCAAGAGATGTGGCGCCAAGCTCCGACTTGCCACACGCCAACCCCATGTTCACGGGTGGTTCGGATGAAGAAGCGGCCCGGCTCGGACCAGAGACAACCGAACGGGCAAGAGCAACTCCATAGGAGAAGGCCATGCCTTTCGAAAACGGCGCCACCGCCACAGCCGACCGCACTATCCAGTCCAGCGCCCTCTTTTTGCCCCGCCCCCGTCGGGTGGACGAGTTCGTCCGGGTGATTCCCGGCGTCGACCTCTCCCAAGGCTCCATCACGTTCGTGGTGGACGGAGACCTGGAACGCTATTGGCATCATGAGCCGCGGCTCATCACCGAAGCACTCTCAAAAGCGGTCCAGCCCGCCCGCTGGTTCCCGGCCACACGGAAACTTACGCTCACGGTTGCGGCAACCGGGCACCGTGCGGGCGTGCAGAAGCACTTCATCCTGAGCGCGTTCTAGCCGCCAAGGTCACGATCGCGCGGGCCGTGCTCTCACCAACGGGCAGATCAGACAGGAGGGTGGATTGGAACATGTGGTAGATATCTGGTTTTCCGGACCACATAGCGCAGCTCGGACGATTATCCGTGGCGAGCAGATGGTGCCAACTGCCGTGCTCGGTGTCGACAAAATGGTTTTGTACGTATGTGGTCCATGGTTGAAGCAGGTTCGCGTATCGCGGGTTGCCTGTGGGGCTAGCCCACGTCGCGGCGGCGGAAATCGCTTCCGCGGTCACCCAGTGGGGTCGGTCTCGAATGCCGGGTCTGCCATCCCAAGCTACGGTGTACACGAAGCCCTCCGCAGTGTCCGCGGTCCATCCATATTTCACGGCCGTCTCGTAGAGGCCGGCAGCGGCTTCCTTTAGCCACGGCGGTGGCAGTTCAAATGTTGACTCAAGCTCGAAGAGGCGGCTCCCTTCGAACAGGTGGCCGATTGTCATTCCGTAGGGGTGGATTCATCGCCGGGATTATCGAGATTGAAGTCGGGCAGCGGCATCCAGTCCTGGCCGTAGTGTTCGTTAAACCACCACTTCGCTGAACGGGCGCGCACATTGATGAAAGTCTCCGCGATCCGCAGGGCACGATCCCTCCAGCCCGGGTTTCGTGTGTGGCCATAGAGTGCGAGGATCGACTCTAGCCCGTGCATATTGGCGTTGGCGCCCCAATACGGTTCGGGTTCGGCAAACTCTCGATCCCAGGATTCGAAGAGGGCACCGGCGTCATTCGACCAGAATCTGCTCATCAGCACCTCGGAGGCCTTCGCCGTCAACTCGTCGGCGCCGGGGATGCCCGCGGTGGCCGCAGCGGAAGCCGCCAGCGCGACGAAGCATGTATCGTAAGCGCGTTTCCGTTGCGAGGAAGGCGTTCCGTCAAGAGAACTCAAATAGCCTCCGAAGGGTGCATCTCAGAACTGGTCCGGTAGGCACGCTACGCCGTGCGCCGCATAGGGGATTACATCAGGCACCTCCAGCAAGGCGGCGATACTGAAGCAATAGATCATCCGCGCAGTCACGAAGCACGCTGGAGAGCGGCTGATGTCCACGCTCCCGAAGCGATCGAGGAATCCAAACCCATCGGGAACCAGCGCACCTTTTGCGAGCTCAATCAGACCGTGGAGTTCCTCGTGACTGGCCTTTTTCAGAGGGCTGGGACCCATGTGCAGGCTTGACCCTTCGTGCCGATCTGCTGGATCTATCTAGGAAAAGGACTACACCGGGAAACAGTGAGCCAAGACGTAACCCCGCTGCTGGAACCTTACGGTCGGGCCCCGGGCACGGGCATGGCCGGGACCGACCGGCACGATTGGCGTTCGATCAGGGCGACGGGAAGGACGTTCTTTCGTCGGAACTTCCTCCCGGGGGAATCAATCCGGGCAAGTATGCGCTCGGCCGCGACCCGTCCGATATGCCGCGGGTCCTGGTCAATGACAGACACCGAGGGAGTGAGAACGTCCGCCATGGGGAAGTCGCCGAAGCTGATGAGCGCAATGTCCGTTCTGTTCAGCGCCTGAAGGGCCGGAAAGACGCCGGTGGAGAACCGGGCGTTGGAGGAGAAGATGGCGGTCGGCGCATCCGGCAACGCCAGCAGGGTCTTGCAGACCTGGGCGGCGGCGTCCGCGTCCCGCGAACCGAGAGCAACCAGTTCCTCGCTCCGTGCCAAGCCGGCTTCTTCAAGGGCGGCGAGGTACCCTTCCAGGCGCAGCCGTGTCGTGGGCACTTCCGTGGAATCCCCGACGATGGCGATGCGGCGGTGTCCGTGCGCGATGAGGTGCTGCGTGGCTTCGAATGCACCGCCGAAGTCGTCTTCGACGAAATAGTCAGCAGCGAGCTTGTTGGGCGCGCGGTCGATGAACACGATGGGGAAGCTGTCCTGCCAGCGCGCGAGGTAGGACTGGTCGCCGGCGATCGGGGCGATGATGAGGCCGCCGATCTGGCGGCGGACCGTCGTCTCGATGATGCTCTGTTCCAGGGACGGGTTGTCCCCCAGGCTCGTGACGACGATCGCCATGTCGCGTTCACGCGCGGCCAGTTCGATTTCCTTCGTAACGGCGGCGAAGAAAGGGTCGGCGACGTCAGGCACCGCGATGCCGATGACTGCCGACTTTCCCTCACGGAAGGTGCGCGCCAGCATGTTCGGCACGTACTTGAGTTCACGCATGGCCGACTGCACACGTTCCCGGGTCTCTTCGGTGACGTGCGGGTCGTCATTGAAAACCCTGGAAACCGTCTTGGCGCTCACTCCGGCGCGCGTGGCCACATCCTGCATGGTAGTCACTCTTCGGCTCCTTCACCGTCCGCTGGGAACAGTCTTCTGGCTCGACCGTCCGTGGGCGGGGAACTGTCACCAACGCATCTGAAGATGTCATCGGTGACAATGACCCGCACACACCATCCTGCCCGATCTGCCATGGAACTTCAAGCAACAAATGACATCGATGACATAGATTTTCGCAAATTCATTGACATCGATGACACGGGGCTTCTATATTGCTGTAAGGCAGGTCACAACGGGCCCCTCGAGGGTAGATCCGAGTTCCCGTTTCAGACGACCCGAATCGATTCAGACAGCGCTTCAATGGTGTGGCAGCAAGGCTTCTCCACCGTGGAATGACCAACGGAGGAGACAGTGATGAACACCACTGAAGATGGGATCTCGACGCCCATCCGGGGGGCCGAGCGGCTTAGCTGCACGCTGGACGAGCTCGTGGAGCGTGCCCGCTCACTGGCTACCGCCGGAACCCGGCGCATCCTGGGAATCACCGGGGCACCCGGTGCTGGAAAGTCCACGGTCGCCCGGGCCATCGCTGAAGCCCTCGATGGACAGGCGGCCCAGGTCGGCATGGATGCCTTCCACCTGGCCAACCAGGTCCTTGCCTCCCACGGCTCCCGGGATCGCAAGGGCGCCCCGTACACATTCGACCCCTGGGGCTACGCGAACCTGCTGAAACGGCTCAAGTCCAACCGGGACCCGATCGTTTACGCCCCCGTGTTCGACCGAAGACTGGAGGAATCCATCGGCAGCGCGATTCCGGTGGCACGCGAGGTCCCGCTGGTCATCACCGAAGGAAACTACCTTCTCCTGGACGCCGAAGGCTGGCGGGAGAGCAAGGAACAGATCGATGAGGTTTGGTACTTGGATGTGGGTGACGACGAGCGGCAGCTTCGCCTAGTCCGACGCCACACTGCGTTCGGCAAGCCGCCCGAGGAAGCAGAGGCATGGGCGCTTGGCAGCGACCAATGCAACGCCGAGATCGTAGACGCCACCCGCATACGGGCTGACCTGATCATCGACCTTGTCCCGTCCCCGCAGCCCGAACGCCTCCAGACCGAATGAAGAGGAACCCAGAAAGTGACAACACAACGAAGTGTCCCCTGCCGGCAGGCCGGGGCCGCCACAATCGTCCCGTACCAGCTGACAGGTGACAGACCATGACAACCATCCCCGTTCTGGAAGCCCGCGACCTGACCCGCAGCTTCGGCAATGTGCGTGCCCTTGACGGCGCGGATTTCGACGTCAATGCAGGCGAAGTCGTGGCCCTCATCGGCGACAACGGCGCTGGCAAATCGACCCTCGTAAAGGCACTATCGGGCAACCTGGCCTTGGACTCCGGACAGATCCTCTTCGCCGGTGGCGAGGTCGAACTCACGTCCCCGAACCAAGCCAGCAAACTCGGCATCGAAACCGTTTACCAGGACCTGGCCCTGGCACCGCACCTGAACGCGGCCCAGAATATGTTCCTTGGCCGGGAGATCCCCAAACCGGGATTTCAGGGACATCTGGGATTCATGGATAACAAAACCATGCGCCTGAAGTCCCGGGAAGCCTTCGACGAACTCGGCGCCACCGTGCGCAGCCTGTCCGCCCCTGTCGGCAGCATGTCAGGCGGCCAGAAGCAGGCAATCGCCATTGCACGGGCCGTCGCCTGGGCCAAGGGGGTCATCTTCCTTGACGAACCCACCGCCGCCTTGGGCGTCGTCCAGACCAGGAATGTGCTCGATACGATCCGACGCGTCCGGGACAAGGGCGTCGGTGTCGTCTTCATCAGCCACTCCATGCCGCACGTCATCGATGTCGCCGACCGGGTCCAGGTCCTCCGGCTCGGCCGCCGCGTGGCCACTTACGAGGCAAAGAAAACCACGATCGAAGAACTAGTCGGCGCAATGACCGGCGCACTTGATGGAGCACAATCATGACCACCACCGAAACCACGCCGAGTGTGGCCGGGACCGGAAGTGTATTCCCCCGAACCCGCTCGCTGCGCCAGGTCCTGCAGGTCCAGTCCTTCCAGATACTTCTCGTCCTGTTCGTCATCTTCCTGATCTTCGCCGCCTTGGCCCCGGGCATCTTCCCGGTCTGGGCCAACCTGCGTCAGATCATCCAGAACGTCTCCATCCTCGGAGTCCTCGGTATCGGGATGACCTTCGTCATTGTCACCTCCGGGATTGATCTCTCCATCGGATCGAACCTTGTGTTCTCCGGGGTCGTGGCCGCCAAAGTCATGCAGGCCATGGGTGATACCGGCTGGTCGACGGCGTTTGTCGGAATCCTCGTTTCCGTCGGCTGTGGACTCGCCTGGGGACTCCTTAACGGGGTCCTGATTGCCAAGGCCAAGGTACCGCCACTGATCGTGACTCTTGGAACACTCGGAGCGGCCCTTGGGCTTGCACAGGTCATCACCGGCGGCGTGGACATCCGTGATGTCCCCGAGGTACTCCAGGACACCATCGGCTACGGCAACGTCCCCGGCACAACCCTTCCCACGATCTCCCTGATCGCGATGGTCCTCATCCTGATCTTCGGAATCGTACTGCACAAGACCCGGTTCGGGCTCTACACCTTCGCAGTGGGCTCCAACGAGGAATCCGCCCGCCGGGTGGGCGTCAAGGTCGACCGGCAGCTCATCTCCATCTACGCACTCTCGGGAGGACTCGCCGGCGTGGCGGGCATCCTGTCCCTGTCCCAGTACGGCACCACCGCGATTGCGGGCCAGTCCGCGACCAACCTTAACGTGATCGCCGCTGTCGTGATCGGCGGAACCTCACTCTTCGGCGGCGTCGGCACCATCTTCGGGACCGTCGTCGGCCTCTTCATTCCCGCTGTGCTGCAGAACGGATTTGTCATCGTTGGCGTCCAACCGTTCTGGCAGCAGGTCGCGGTCGGTGCGGTCCTCGTCGCCGCGGTCTATGTCGACCAGCGCCGACGTGCGGCAGCAGCCCGGGGCCACTCCGCGAAGGACAGCGGGAAAAAGAAGCTGTTCAGCAGAGCACCCCGCTGATTTACCACCAGAACATCCCAAACCCACGCAATTGAGGAGCTACACAATGAAGCTAAGCACCCCCAAGATCACCCTGTTCGGGGCCGGCGTCCTTGCCGCGGCCTCCCTGACAGCCTGCGGCGGGGGAGGAACCCCGGCCGGTGCCGCGGCCGGCTCCGCGCCCAAGCTCGCGTTCATCCAGGGTGTTGCCGGTGACGAGTTCTACGTCAGCATGCAATGCGGCATCGAATCCGCTGCCAAGGCGGCGGGGGCGACCGTGAATACCCAGGGGCCGGCCAAGTTCGACCCGACCTTGCAAAAGCCGATTGTCGACTCGGTCGTGGCTTCTCACCCGGACGCCATTCTCGTCGCCCCCACGGACGTTGCTGCGATGCAGGCCCCGCTGAAGGCGGCGGCAGCCGCCGGGATCAAGGTCGTCCTCGTTGACACCACCGTGCAGGATCCGTCGTTCGCATCCTCTGCGATCGCCTCTGACAACAAGGGCGGCGGACTTGAAGCCTTCAAGGCGATCAAGGCCCTCAGCCCGAAGGGCGGCAAAGTCCTTGTGATCTCCACCGATCCCGGAGTCTCGACGGCCGATGCACGTGTCGCCGGCTTCGAGGAGGGCGCCAAGGCTGATTCCTCGTTCCAGTACGTGGGTGTGCAGTACAGCCACAATGACCCTGCCGAAGCGGCCAAGCTGGTCTCTGCCGCCCTGGCCAAGGACCCGGACATTGTCGGCGTCTTCGCGGCAAACACCTTCGCGGCCGAAGGCACCGCCACGGGTGTCCGTCAGGCCGGCAAGCAGAACCAGGTCAAGATCGTCGGCTTCGACGCGGGTCCGGCACAAGTCAAGCAGCTCAAGGAAGGCGTCGTCCAGGCACTGATTGCCCAGGAGCCGGCCTCCATCGGCACCCAGGGTGTCGAGCAGGCCATTAAGGCCATCAAGGGCGAATCCACCCAGAAGATGATCCAGACCGGGTTCAAGCAGATCACTGCGGACAACATCAGCGGTGACGGGGCCCAATACGTGTACAAGTCCTCCTGCCAGTAGCCGGCCCGTCGGTGCTGCTGGCTGTCCCCGGATGCCAGCAGCACCGGCCCCAACCTCCGAGTATGAAAGAAAAGACATGACGTCCCTGAACGAAACGGCCCTTCCTGCGCTGGCCAAGAAGCTCCCTGTTCCCTCCTACGACCGCCCTGCGGCCAGGACCGGCATCGTTCACTTCGGCGTCGGAGGATTCCACCGCTCCCACGAAGCCATGTACATCGACAGACTCCTGAACCTCGGTGGCTCCCGGGACTGGGGGATCTGCGGCGTGGGCGTCCTTCCCTCGGATGCCCGGATGAGAGACGTCCTCAAAGCCCAGGACGGCCTATACACGCTGGTCCTGAAAAGCCCCGAAGGCGAAGAAGAGGCCAGGATCATCGGGGCCATCACCGAATACCTGTTCGCCCCCGACGATCCGACCGCTGTCGTCCGCAAACTCTCGGACCCCGGCACCCGCATCGTCTCCCTCTCCGTCACGGAGGGCGGCTACAGCATCAACGACAGCACCGGGGAATTCGAGCCCCGCGCCGCCGATGTGGTCCACGACCTGAAATCCAGCACTTGTCCACGCTCTGTATTCGGCCTTATCACCATGGCCTTGGCAGGTCGGCGTGAGCAAGGCATTCCCCCGTTCACCGTCATGTCCTGCGACAACATCCAAGGCAACGGTAACGTTGCCCGCAAAGCCTTGGTCTCCTTCGCCCGGCTCAAAGACCCTGCCCTGGCCGACTGGGTCCGCGACAACGTCGCTTTCCCCAACTCCATGGTGGACCGCATCACCCCGGTCACCACCGAAGCGGACCGGGCTGCCGTCACGGAATCCTACGGCTACACCGATGGATGGCCGGTCGTTGCCGAGCCCTTTGAGCAATGGGTTCTCGAAGACAATTTCCCCGCCGGGCGCCCGGCGCTCGAACGGGTCGGGGTGCAGATCGTCAACGACGTCGAACCCTACGAACTCATGAAGCTCCGCCTGCTCAACGCCAGCCATCAGGTCATGAGCTACCTCGGATACCTCGCCGGCCACCGATACGTGCACGAGGTATGCGCGGATCCCGTTTTCGCCGGTTTCATCCGCGGATTCATGGAACACGAATCAATGCCCACCCTTCGGCCCGTCCCCGGCATCGATCTCGACGCCTACCAGAGTGAACTCATCCACCGGTTCTCCAACCCCGCCATCCGCGACACCCTCGCCCGCCAAATGGTCGACGCCTCGGAGCGGATCCCCAAATTCGTGCTCCCGGTCGTCCGTGAACAGCTCGAGCTCGCAGGCCCGGTGGACCGGGCAGCCCTCGTGGTCGCAGCCTGGGCACGGTCCTTGGAAGGCACCGACGAAAAAGGCGAACCGATTGAGATCACCGACCGCCGCCTGGGCGAGCTCCGTGCCGCCGCCCGCGCGGACCGGAACGAACCGGGAGCGTTCCTGAACCTCGGCGAGGTCTTCGGGGACCTGGGCCAGAACGACCGTTTCGTTGCCGCATACCGGCAGGCCCGGGAATCCTTGCAACGCTCCGGCGCGCTTGCCGCAGTAAAGGACTTGACCGACCAGCCAACACGTTCGCGGGAGACACCACGGCGCCCGGCGCCCCGCCGTCGCTTGAGCAACGAAACGATCCCTCAGAAACAACAGGAAGTAACACCATGACTGATTTCAACGGCCGCACCATCCTCGTCACCGGAGCCAGCGGCGGCATCGGGGGCGCCACGGTCAGGCAGCTCACCACCGCCGGCGCAAAAGTCATCGCCGCCGCCCGCACCCTTGACTCACTTTCCGTGCTCTGCGATGAAACAGGCGCCCAGCCCGTGGCCTTTGACCTCACCTCCGAACAGAGCATTAAAGACGCCATCGAGGGCCTGGACCTGTGGGGTGTGGTGAACTGCGGCGGTTTCGGCGGTGAAATCGCCACGCCGCAGGACACGGACATCGACGTCTTCGACAAGGTCATCAGCATCAACGCCCGAGGCGCCCTGCTGGTGATCAAACATGCCGTCCCGTCCATGATCCGCCAGGGCCAGGGAGGGGCCATCGTCAACGTCTCCAGCCAGGCCAGCCTCGTGGCACTCACCGGGCACATCTCCTACGGCTCCTCCAAAGCCGCGCTGGACAACATCACACGCGTCTCGGCCCTGGAACTTGGCAAGCACAACATCCGCGTCAACAGCGTGAACCCGACCGTGGTCATGACGGACATGTCCAACTTCTACTGGGGACGACCCGAAATCGGCGGACCCTTCCTCGAGCAAATGCCCCTCGGACGCTGGGCCACGGTGGACGACGTGGCAGCGCCGATCGTCTTCCTGCTCAGCGACGCCGCCTCCATGATCACCGGCGTCTCCCTGCCCATCGACGGCGGATACACCAGCCGCTGACCTCAGTTCCCGCCAAAGGGACGCCATGAACTGACCGCAATTGGAATGGATGAGAACGAATATGAACGAAGAAAGCACCTCCGAGGCAATCATCGTCTGCGGAGTGCCCGGGAGTGGCAAGACAACATTCGCGCAGGATCTGGCCCGCGAACTCCACTGGACCATCCTTGACCTGGATACCCTCACGAATCCGTTGTTCGAACACATGGGCGGCGAGTTCCTCGTCGACGTCCCCACGGCACAACCGGCGGTCCGCGCGAGCGTTAACGACATCCGTTACACCTGCCTCTTCGACACGACGCGGGAGAATCTCACCCTCGGAAACAGTGTGGTCGTCGTCGCTCCCTTCACCTCGGAGCGCACCTTCCCGGCTGCCTGGGCCCGCCTCGTTGAGCGCCTGGCGATCCCGGCACCGCGAGTGCACCTCGCATGGATGGACACCCCGCCGAAAGAGGTCGTCCGACGCATGCAACTCCGCGGCGCGGCACGGGACCTCGAGAAGGTGAAGGAGCCCGGGAGCTTCCTCACACCCGAAGTCACGCGCCCGCCCGGCGTCGGACACATCCGTATCGACGGCCTGTTCACCCCGCGCGAACAAATCGACCAATTCCTCAAAGACTTCGCCGTGCGCGAGCCGGCGCGCTGAACCGCCGCTGAACGTTCCCCCACCAATTCTCCCGACCGGGCGCCAAGCCGCCGACGGCGGCACCTCGTTCGAAAAGGAGAACCGACGTACCGTCACCGCGGTGATCCCAGTGCATCCGGCCGCCCAGACCCGCTACACCCAACCCATCCAATGAGGAGAAACTCAGTGAACACCCTTACCACCCTCGAGCGCCGCGGCATGGCAGCGATCTCAACCCCCGGCGGCAAAATGCTCGTGGTCGCCGCCGACCAGCGCAACGGCATGAAGGCCGTCATGAACGACGCCCCGGACGGACCGGGCTCGATCTCCGCCGAACAGCTCTACGATGCGAAGGCGGACCTAGTCCGCTATCTGGGCAACGCCGCACCGGCGATCCTGCTCGATCCCGAAATCGCAATCCCCCGCGTGGCCGATGAAGGCGTCCTCTCGCGCGACACCGCCCTGGTGGTCGGCCTGGACGCGTCCGGGTTCGACACGGTCGACGGCCTGCGTTATACCAACTTCGTCCCCGGAATGTCGCCCCGCAAGGTTCGTGATCTGGGCGGTGACGTCGCGAAGATGCTCTGGTACATGCGCCCTGATCTTCAGGATGCCGGCTCACGCGTCGCCGACGAAATCCGCGATCTTGTCACGGCATGCACCGAGGAGGGGCTCCTCCTCATCGTTGAAATCCTGGTCTACCGTCTCGAAGACGAAAGCGAAGAAGACTACTCCGCCGCGTTCCCCCGCCTCGTAGCCGACGCCGCACGCCTCTCCGCCGAGTGCGGGGCCAAGGTACTTAAGCTGCAGTACCCAGGATCCGCCGACGCCAGCGCCGCCGTCACCGAGGCAGCCGCCGGCGTGCCGTGGGCTGTCCTCTCGGCCGGCGTCGACCACGAAACATTCATCCAGCAGGTCGAGACCGCGGTTGCAAACGGTGCCGGGGGCGCCATGGCCGGACGCTCGCTGTGGAAGGATAGCCTGGCCGTTTCATCGGAAACCCGCAAGCAGCTCCTGACCACTCGGGCGCTCCCCCGTCTTCAGCAGCTCGAAGCCGTGCTGGACGGAACTCTTGTCGCCTCCTAACCGCCAAAAGTAGAGTCTCCCTATACGGTGGTGTCGGCAGTCTGCACGGTTAGGAAACAAGCCAGCGGCTGCCGGCACCGTGCGGGCGTGCAGAAGCACTTCATCCTGAGCGCGTTTTAGCTGCCAAGTTCAGCGAGTCGGCGCTATTCGATCTCTTCGGCCTCACGGTGTTCCTCGGCGTCGAGCGGGACCACCCGTTCGTCGTCGTCCAGGACCTCGGATTCTTCCTCCCAGTCCTCGTCCACCTCCAGGTCTTCGCTGTAGTCATAGGCGGGATCGGCCTCGACCGTGGGACGGTCCGGGTGGCGGGCGTGGGTCTCGGTGCTGTCCATGGTGCAACCTCCGTTCGACGTGCCGCTGAGCCCATCGCACAGGCACATGAGGCAGCCGATCCAACGCCACCCCGCCAATTCGTGGACCCTGTCCATCCATCCCAGCACTGCCCCCTGCGACGGTCAAGGCCTCCGGCGAGCCTCCCTGTTTTTGAGGCGCGCCTAAAAAGTCCAGTGAGGATTGCCAGCCGAAAAACCGCGGAAATTGGCGATAAAGTGGAGCTGCAATGAGGCGATGAAGCCCGCCCCAGCAACCCAGGAGTCCCGGTGCACCCGCGCACAAAACCCTCGCATTCAGACAACTCGCATCCAGACAATCCGCGGGACTCAAGCAGTCCCTCCCAAGACGCAGCAGCCCCCAAGACTCCCCCGTCGTCGTCGGACATCAAGCGCTGGCGGCAGTACCTGGCCGACGAACGAGCCGAAGCCGCCGTGTACCGCCAACTGGCGCAGCGACGCGACGGCGAGGAGCGCGAAATCCTTTTGGCCCTCGCAGAGGCCGAGGGCCGCCATGAGGCACACTGGCTCAAGCTCCTCGGCGAACACGCCGGCATGCCGAAGGCGGCCTCCGTTCGAAGCCAAATGCTCGGCTTCCTGGCCCGGAACTTCGGATCGGTGTTCGTGCTGGCCCTCGCCCAACGGGCTGAAGGACGCTCGCCGTACGCGAAGGATCCGGCAGCAACCCGCGCCATGGCGGCTGACGAACAGATCCACGAAGAAGTAGTCCGCGGCCTGGCGACCCGCGGCCGCAACAGGTTGTCCGGTACCTTCCGCGCTGCCGTCTTCGGCGCCAACGATGGCCTGGTCAGCAACCTTTCCCTCGTGATGGGCATGGCGGCCACCGGAGTTCCCGCAACCGTGGTCCTGTTCAGCGGCATCGCCGGACTGCTGGCGGGCGCACTGTCCATGGGAGCGGGCGAGTATGTCTCGGTCCGCTCCCAGCTCGAGCTCCTCAAGGCCACCCGCCCCACCCAGGCCACGCTGACCGCAGCCCCGGCCCTGGACATCGAACACAATGAGCTGGTGCTCGTGTACCTGGCCAGGGGCATGTCCCGCGAATCCGCCGAACACCGGGCCGCCGAGCGCATGGGCCTCTATAGCTGCGATTGCGATCCAAGCCTTTCGCTCCACCCCGAAGTGGAAGAAACCGTCAATGAGCACGAGGCCGTTGGCTCCGCGTGGGGCGCCGCGATCTCGAGCTTCTGCTTCTTCGCTTCGGGCGCCATCGTGCCCATCCTGCCGTTCATCTTCGGCATGACGGGCTTCTCGGCGCTTGCCGTGGCCGGTACGCTGGTGGGCATCGCGCTTCTGTCGACGGGCGCCGTCGTCGGCTTGCTGTCCGGAACCTCGCCGCTGACCCGTGGTCTCCGGCAGCTCGCCATCGGACTCGGTGCGGCTGCGGCCACGTATGGGCTGGGCCTCGTCTTCGGCGCTGCCATCGGTTAGCAGCGCCGGCCCGCCGGGGCGGCGGGATCAAGGATTTGGGGGAAGACTTGCATTCAAACTGCGGGTACGACGGCGGCCCGCCGCCCAAGCGCGCCAGTACCGCTCTGGCGCTGTTCCGAAACTTGATGGTGGTGGCCGTCGTCGCGGCCGTAGCAGTGCTTGTCAGTGGCTTCCTCCGCGGCGATCCCGGCTTCACAGGGCTCCTTCCCAAGCTGACTCCTTCTGCCCAGGCCACGGCAAGCAGCCCCGGGCCGGCGGCCTCCGGGCAGGGGCCACAAAAAGCCGCCCGGGCGCCGGATACCCCGCCCCCCGGCCTGGAAGAAGCCGGGCACCCGCTCGGCTCCCCTGCCAAACCTGCCGTGGCCAGCAGTTCCTACAAATTCCTGGCCACCAACGCCGACGGCACGCCCGTGGGTTACTCCCCGTGCCGGCCATTGCACTATGTGGTCAACTCAGCCCTTGCCCCGGCGGGATCCGAGGGGCTCATCGCCGACGCGATCGCCAAGATCGCTGCCGCCACGGGCCTCACTTTCGTTGACGACGGCACCAGCAAGGAAACCCCCTCCGAGAAGCGCAAGCCATACCAGCCCGCGCTCTACGGAGATCGTTGGGCTCCCCTGCTGATTTCCTGGACCACTCCCGAGGCGGCTCCGGCGTTGACTGGATCCGTCATCGGCACCGGCGGCAGCACCATGTACAGCTTCGGCACCGGACCCAAGAGCTACGTCTCGGGAAGCCTGGACCTGGACGCCCCGCAAATCACGGAGCTGCTGGGCGTCTCCGGCGGCGCCCATTACGTCTCCGCGGTGATCCAACACGAACTGGGCCATGTGGTGGGGCTTGACCACGTCGATGATCCAATCCAGCTCATGTACCCGGAGATCGGCGCCCCGGATGGCCTAGCGGCCGGAGACCTGAACGGACTCTATAAACTCCACACCGCCCCGTGCCGGACGGACTTGTGACCCCGGCCCACCCTTGCGGGACATGTCCACTGTTCAGCCTCAGCAGTGGACATATCACTACTATGTCCACTGTTCGAGGCAAAGGCGGAGCATGCTCAACAGCCTCCAGAGGTTATGTCCACTGCTCGAGGCCAAGGCGGAGCATGCGCAACAGCTGAGCTATCTCGGGATGGCTTCCAGCAGCCGCGCGGGCTTGAAGCTGGCTCCTGCGCCCGGGTATGAGGGCACCTCAATGCGGGCGTGGCTGTGGATCTCGTCGACGGTGGCCTTGGTGTGTTCAGCGATCCGTTCCAAAGTGGTCACCCACATCCCGTCCATGGCCTTGACCCGTTCGATCAACTGCTCCAAAGCAACGGCTTTGGATGGTCGACCGGAGATGAACGGGTGGTTGGTCAGCACGAAGCAACTGCCTTGGGCATGGTGGGCTTCGGCTTCCAGGGTCCACATTTCGAGTACCTTGGCCGGGCTCTCGATGACTCCGCTTCCGGTCACTCCCGGGTAGAACGCGTACTGTTCCCAATCGTCCAAAGCCCAGTCCACCGGGATCTCCACGATGTCCCGTGAATCAGCGTCCGGCGAATCACCCGAGTCCGGGCCAACCGCCATGCGGTAGGGCGCATCGCCGTCGAGCAGGCTTGAATCGTAGAGGAACCCACGGTCCGCGAGGAGCGCCGGCGAATGCCAGTTCAGTTCCCACCACGGCGCCCTGTAGCCGACCGGCCTGACCCCGGCTACCTTCGCGAGGGCTTCGAGCCCGCGGTCCAGGTAGTTGGCCTCGGTGGCGGCGTCGATTCCCTGCATCGGTTCGTGAAGGTAGCCGTGGTGGGCCACTTCATGGCCGCCGTCGACGATCCGCCGCACCACGTCCGGGTAGCTTTCCGCAGTGAACCCCGGGATGAAGAAGGTCCCCTGAATCTCTTGGCGCTCGAGGATCTTCAAGAGTCGCGGAACGGCGACCCGCGGGCCGTAGGACTGGTGGCTCATGAGGGACATGCGCCGGGTGCTCGTGGGGTCGTGCGCGATGGTGCAGGATTCGGCGTCCACATCGAACGTGAACGATGCCGCGGCCTTGAAGTTATCCGGCCAAGCGATCGGGTGTGCCCCGTCAGGAAAAGCATTGGTGGTCATCGGGCGTCCTTTCAGTCGTTGACCAGATTGGCGACGGCGTCTTCCGCAATGGGCGGCGACGTCGCGGCAGCGGGAGAACCTGCGGCTTCGGATGGCAGCGGAAGGTACCGGGCATGAACCCGTGGGCCGAGAGCGCCGTAGACAGCCGCGGCGACAAGTCCGCCTGCCAGCCAGGACAAGTCGATCCCGCCCATTGCGGTGGCGATCGGGCCCTGCATGATCGGCAGGACGCCGTACATGAACAGCCACGTGGCAAAGATGCCCACCAAAAGCGCGGTGATCCCGGCCCAGTTGAATGCCGGGAGCCGGCGAGTACCCACGGGGTCGAAGAGCCGGTCGACACCCACGGGGCTGCGCTTGTCCACCCAGAAGTAGTGCACCAGCATGATCCCTCCCCACGCGGCCACCCAGGCCACGAGCCCGCCGAGCCAGGTGCTCAGGGTCGAGGCAAAGTCCGACTGCAGGATGAAGAACACAACGCCGACCAGGGCCAGGAGCCCGACGAAGAGGTTCAAGGAACGGCGCTTGGCCTTGATGTCCAGTGCCTGGGCAGCCACCGAAAAGGTGTAGATGTTCAGGATGTTCGTCGCGATGGGACCGTGCAGTACCAAAAAGAGCACCGGGATCGCCAGGACGCCGAAGTTGTCGACGATGAGGTGGCCGGGATCGGCCGTCCCGCTCTTCGTTGCCAGGCTGGCGCCCAGGATGCCGAGCCACACCACGGGCAGGAATTGGCCGAAGACGGAGGCCAGGTAGACCTTGTGCCTGGGGACGGACTTGCTGACGAAGCGTGAATAGTCCGCCGCGTAGGTGAACCAGGTGATCCCCCAGCCGATGCCGATCACCGTCATCACGGTAGTCATGGCCGCGATTCGTGCGCCGCCTTCAAGGACAGCACCGGGAGGACCTGCGTAGCCCCAATCGATGTTCATGCCGAACCACGCCACAGCGGACATGGCGATCAGCACCACGATGGTGGGCGGGACGGTCCACTTCTCGAAAGCCGCAATGGCCTTGTAGCCGAACCAGGCGATAGTGACCTGGGCGGACATGATCAGGAAGGCCACCAGGATCTTGGGTCCCACGTTGGGCTGCTCCGGATCGACCATGCCGAGCTTGCCGAGGAGTGCCATCACCAGGTCCAGGATGATCCAGGTGTTGACGGCGCACCAACCGATTCCCAGGAGGGCTTGGATGGCGCTCGGGAGGTAGTTGCCGCGGCGGCCGAAGACTGCCCGGGCAAGGACCATGCCGGTGGCACCGGTCCGCTGCCCCAAGAGGACAAAGAGGCCGAAGAGCGCCATGCCGATCAGGTTTCCCACCACCAGGACGGTGACGGTGTCGGCAAAGCCCAGTCCAAGCTGGACGCCGAGGGCCCCGAGGACCCAGTTGATCGGGGCAAGGTTTGCGCCTGCCCAGATCCAGAATTGGCCCGCTACGCTGCGGGTACGCGCTGATTCGGGGATGGACTGCAGGTTCTGCTCGACGTCGGTCTGCGCCGTTGCAGCCCCAGGCGTCGCAGTGGATAAGTTCTCGTGCATCGGGGATCCTCCGTGTAGGAAAGGGACTCCTTCAATGTATGTGCCCCAGATCACAGCAACAAGATACGATGTGTACGATAGATTTCATAAATTAGTTACGGAGTGTCATGTCTCTGCTTCTTGCCGACGCCTTCGAACACGAGAGCCTGAAGGCGGCTGAACCGGTCCTGAGGACGGATGTGCCCGAGGCCCTGTCCCGGCAGCTCCGCTGGGTCCATTCGAGCGAAGTGCTGGACATCGCTCCCCTGCTGCGGGGCGGGGAGCTGCTTCTGAGCGGCGGGCAGGCCCTCGCCACTGCCTCGGACGAGCGTCGCGTGGACTATGTCCGCCAACTCGCGGCCCGCGGGATCACCGCTCTGGCCATCGAAACGGGTCCCGAGCTGCCCGCAATACCGGACTCAATGCTCGACGCCGGCCAAGAAGCGGGGCTGCCCATCATCGAGTTGTGCAAGGTGGCCCCGTTCGTCGGGATCATGCAAGCCATCAACTCCCTGCTGGTCAGCGAATCGGTCGCGCAATTGCAGTTCGGCGATGAAACGAGCCATGCCATGGCGGCGGAACTCGCACACGGAGGCGGACTGGATCAGCTCCTCGCCGTGCTGGCCAGCCGGACAGGTGCCGGCGCGAGGCTCGTCTCGCCGTCGGGCATCACTTTGGGAAGCGCGACGGCGGCCGCGCAGCCCGAATCCGGGATCGCCACCACTGTCGATGTGCCCGTCCGCGGCGTGTTGGCCGCCCGCCTGGAGTTGGAAGTGCCCGACGACGGCGACGCCAACCTCGCGCGGGTAGCGGGCGAACGGTGCGTCGACATCCTCGGCTTGGCCCTGCTGCAACGGATGCCGCCCGGACTCAAGGAACTTGCCGGCATCGAACTCATGCGGGCCATCAGTTCGGGAACCCAGTCATGGCGACTGCAGCAGCTGGGACCGGCCTCGGGGTTTCCGGCCAGCGGCCCGGCAGCCGCCGTCGTGGTGCGTTCCTCAACGGCGGGTCAGCTTCGGACCCAGCTCGACGCCATCCTGCAGCACGCGGTTCCGCAAAGCGCGAGTTATGCGGACAATGCCGAATTGATCGCCTTGGCCGCACTCCCCCACGCCACGGCCGTGGCCGCGCGCATCGCGCTGCTCCGCGCGCTTGAGGCCTTGGAGGTCCCCGACGGCTCGATCATCGCGGTGGGTCCGCTGGCGCAGGGAATCGGCGAGGCATCCTGGTCGCTGGCAGAGGCGCGCCGGACGCTTGAGCTCATCCCGGTCGCGGGAACCGGCCCGGGATCGGGAGACAGGAACGGCGTTGTCGACGCCGAGGATTTCGCGGTCGAGCGTTTGGCGGAAGGAAGCCTCGACGCGGCAACCCGCGAGGGATTCGTGCGGCGGCAGCTCGGCGCCGTCGTCGAGCACGACGAGCAGCGGCGTTCGGAGCTGGTTCGGACCCTGGCGGTGTGGCTGGATACGGGATGCAACACAGCCCAGGCGGCACGTGAACTGCACCTGGAACGGCAATCGATGCACCACCGGCTCCAACGGATTTTCGAGCTGTGCGGCGGCGATCCGCGGGGAACGGGCCGGCTGGCCGCGCTTCACTTGGCAACCCGCCTGGCCCGGCTCTAGTCCGCTCACTCCTACTGGGTGCCCAGGTACCACGCTGTCTGCCAGCGGTAAAGGAACGCGGCCATGGCATCACGGTTGACCGCACTCAAGGGCCGGAACGTCCCGTCGCCGTAACCCGTGCTGACCTTGGCCGCGGCGAGCCAGGTGATCTCCTTGTAGAAGGACGAGAGGGGGGTGATGTCATTGAACGGCGACGTCGCCGGGGCATTCCAGCTGGGCGCTCCGCTGAACCGGTAGAGGAAGGCCGCCAGGGCATCCCGGCCGATGTTGTCACCAGGGTGGAAGCTTCGCTGGCCGTTGTTAGGGTCCACCCACCCTGTGGTGATGCCGTAGTTCGCCAGCCAGGTCACTTCCTTGTAGAAGGGTGAATTGGGTGTCATGTCCACGAATGGCGAGTTTGCGGGCGGAGTCCATAAGGGCGAGCCGGCCTGACGGTAGAGGAAAGCGGCCATGGCGTCCCGATGAACGGCGAGGGTCGCCCCATAGCTTCCGTCGCCGTAGCCCGTGGTGATGCCTTGGCTCGCGAGCCACTGGATCTCGCGGTAGAACCCGCTGTTGATGGGGGCGTCGGTGAAACGCTGGGTGCATTGCGGAGACCCCAAAGCGACCCGGGCCAGGGCATACCGTGCAGCGTCGATCGCGCCATCTGCGACGCCCATGACGAAATATTCCGGGTGCGTGGAACACACCTGGGGAATGGAGCCAGTAGGCACCGTCGCGATCGCCTTGCTTCCGTCGGCGCTGTAGTTCACCTGGGCATTAATACTGGTTCCGGGAGAGCCTGACTTCCAGAAGTAACCGTAGGGGATCGCGTTCGTCCAGGTCTTGTCCGGGCCCGAGGTGAAATACCCCGGGACGCTGCGGAAGATCAGCTTGTCCGTGTAGGAAGCCAGCGAGGTGGTGGAGTCCTTCTGGATGAAGAAGGTCAGCGGCAGGGCCTGCGGAAGGCCAAGGTCCATCGAAACGGTCGATGACCCCGCCGGCCCTCCGGCCGTCAGGCCGCTCTGGACGAAAATCTCGCCGTTTCCCGGCGCGATGGGCGTCCCCAGGACCGCCACGACAAACCCGGAATAGTCCTGGGCCGGGACCGAGGTGTTGGCACAGTTCCCCGTGGCGTCATGACAATACTGCATGGACCCCGGTGTCAGGCCCGCCAAGCCCTGCGGGATCGGGATAGACACGTGGAGGGTTGAGGAATCGGCCACGGCGGTGCCGGAAAGAAGCGGCGTTGCCGTGCTGTCCTCAGTGTTGTACACCCGGTACTGGAGTGTGCTGTTCACGCTCTTGCCGAGCACAGCGGAAGCGTCCGGCGGGAGTTTCATGTCAAGGCTCGTCGCCGACGACGGAATCTGCACCGGCGGGTTATTGGCATAGATCTGCGCCCACGCAGGCGTTGGATCGATGGTGATGACTGGATCAACGGCATGGGCAGGGACAGCTACTCCTGCGACTGCTGTGACGGCAAAAAAGCAAGCGGCTATTATGCCGCCTTGTCGACGGACCACGAATGTACGCGCCTTTCAAAATGGCGAGTACCTCGCCCCCCCAATTGTTTTGCCGGCTGACCGGCAAGTGCAACCATATGCGAGGAAGGCCCGGCCCGCAATGGGTCGGGCCGCCACGCCTTACTTCAGCACCACCGTCCTGTTTCCCTGCAGGATCACCCGGCCTTCGCAATGCCAGCGAACGGCGTTGCTGAGTGCTTTGCACTCGGTATCTCGACCTGCCGCCACCAGGTCATCCGGACCAAAAGTGTGGTCAACTTCCACCACTTGCTGGGCGATGATCGGCCCCTCGTCCAACTCGCCGTTGACGTAGTGCGCGGTGGCACCCACGGTCTTGACGCCTCGCGCGTAGGCCTGGTGGTATGGCTTGGCACCTTTGAAGCTGGGCAGGAACGAATGGTGGATGTTGATGGCACGTCCGTCCAGCTTCCGCGCGAGATCGTCGCTGAGGACCTGCATGTAGCGGGCCAGCACCACCAGTTCGACGTCCAGACGGTCGATGAGGTCCAGGAGTTGTCCCTCGGCCGCCGCCTTGGTGTCCGCCGTAACGGGCACGTGGAAGAAGGGGATGCCGTGCCACTCGACCGTACGCCTGTGGTCCGGATGGTTGGAGACTACCCCGACAATCTCGACGGGCAGTTCCCCGGTCCGGGCCCGGAACAGAAGGTCATTGAGGCAATGCTCGAACTTCGAAACCATGATCAACACCCGCCGCTTGGCCCCTTGGCGTTGCAGTTCCCAGCGCATGCCGAACTTCTCGGCAACGGGCGCGAAGGCTTCCCGCAGCGAGTCGATCGTCGACTCGTCGCCTTCCGACGCGAAGTGGACCCGCATGAAGAAATGGCGATCCAGCTGGGAGTCGAATTGCTTGTTCTCGATGATGTCGCAACCGTGTTCCAGGAGGAAGCCGGAGACGGCATGTACGATTCCCCGGGTCTCCGGGCAGTCGAGCGTCAGGACATGCTCAACGGTGGTAGCCGGCAGCGCCGAAGTAACGGGTTCATTCTGTGTGACAGTCATGGCTAGCACTCCACTACGTTGACGGCGAGGCCTCCGCGGGAGGTCTCCTTGTACTTGCTTTTCATGTCCGCTCCTGTCTCTCGCATGGTTTTGATGGCTTTATCAAGGGACACTTTGTGGCTGCCGTCGCCGTGCAGGGCAAGGCGGGCGGCGTTGATGGCCTTCACACTGGCGATGGCGTTGCGTTCGATGCACGGGATCTGCACCAGCCCGCCTACGGGATCGCAGGTGAGGCCGAGGTTGTGTTCGATGCCCACTTCAGCGGCGTTCTCCACTTGCTCGGGAGTGCCTCCGAGGACCTCGCACAAACCGGCGGCGGCCATCGAACAGGCGGAGCCCACTTCACCCTGGCAGCCGACTTCGGCACCGGAAATGGACGCGTTGATCTTGAACAGGATCCCGACGGCGGCCGCCGCGAGCAGGAAGCGGACCACGCCGTCGTCGTCGGCTCCCTGCACAAATTTCGTGTAGTAGTGCAGCACCGCCGGCACAATGCCGGCTGCCCCGTTGGTGGGTGCCGTGACGATGCGGCCGCCTGCGGCGTTTTCTTCGTTCACGGCCAGCGCGAACAGGTTGACCCATTCCATGGCCCGGAGCGGGTCGCTCACGGCGGTGTCCGCAGTGAGGGTCTTGAACAACGACGGCGCCCGCCGCTTCACGTTCAAGCCTCCCGGCAGGATCCCTTCCGCGGCGCAGCCGTTGTCCACGCATTCGCGCATGACGGCCCAGATCTGCAGCAGCCGCTCGCGTAGTTCGGCTTCGCTGCGCCACACGAGCTCGTTGGCGAGCATGACATCGGAAATGGACATGTCCTCCCGTGCACAGATAGCCAGGAGCTCGTCCGCGGTAGTGAAGGGGTGGGGCAACGCAGTGCTGTCGGCGACCACTTTGTCGCTTCCAGAGGCGTCGCCGTCCACGACGAAGCCGCCCCCAATTGAATAGAAGCTTCGTTCGCGAAGCACTTCCCCGGTATGGTCGAGTGCCCGGAACGTCATGCCGTTGGGGTGGGCAGGGAGGGACTTGCGTCGGTGCAGGACCACGTCTTCGTCCCAATTGAAGTCCACGCGGTGGTGTCCGGCTATCCGCAATTCGGCGTCGAGGGCGGCCGCGGCAACCTGGTCGTCGGCAGTAGACGTGTCTACGGTTTCCGGCGATTGGCCCTGCAGTCCCAGCACCACGGCTTTGTCCGAGCCGTGGCCGCGGCCGGTGGCGCCCAGCGAGCCGAAAAGCTCTGCCTGGACGCGCACCGTTGCCGCGAGTTGCCCGGAGGATTCCAGGCCATCGGTGAACCGCTTTGCCGCCCGCATCGGGCCGACTGTGTGCGAAGACGACGGCCCGATGCCAATGGAAAACAGGTCAAGCACACTCAGTGCCATCAGGGAACCTCGGGAGAGGCGTATTCCCTCATGCCATCGAGCAGCCAGCGGCCCAGGAAGTCGGCGAAGGAAGCCCGTGGGAAGATCCGGAAACTGGTCTCGCCGGTCTTCAACAGCATCGCGGGGATGTTGCCGATTTCCGTGGCCAGGGCCGTCCCGGTGCGGAAAGCCCGGGGATGCAAGTCCAGCGAGCACCCCTTTTCCAGGACGTCCCGGGCACGGACTCCGGAGAGTTCGAAGGTGGTGCGGTTGGCGGACAAGTCCACCACTTGGCCCGGGTCCTCGCCCAGTGCCTCCACTAGTGCCCTGACAAGGTCTCCGCCCAGGGAATCGTGGGCCGATTCCGGTGCGACCACCAGGAATTCGTCCGGCCCAAGCCACAAAGTAGTGGCCCTTTCGTTCCCGCTGATCTCCCCGCAGGCTGCCGGCAAGCCGCCGGTCACGGACGCGAGCCGGGCTCCGGCGTCGGACTCCCTGGCAACCCGGACCCCCACCATGGTCTGGAACGGGATCTCCTTCAAAGCGACGGTTCCGGAAACGGAGCCGGTTTCGAAGCTCGGAGCGAGGTGCGACGCCGGGCTACGGCGAGCCGCACGGAGCGCCTCGGGGTTTACGGGGGTTGCTGTTTCAGCCATCTTTACGGGTCCCTTCAGCGTCGAAAAGTACGGTTTCTCCCACAACGACATCCAGCAACTGGTCGCCGACAGAGGCCACGAGGGTCTCGCCGATCCGGTTGCGGCCGTTGGTGATCAATGCCAGGCCGAAGGACCGGCCCAAAGCGGCACTGTGGTAGCTCGAGGTCACGAAGCCCTGCATCGGCACCGGGCCGTATGCCGGGTTGACCGGAATTCCCTTTTCCACGAGCTGGGTGCCTTCCGGGAGACGGAACGAACCGTCAGCCGGGAGGACGCTGACCAAGTGCTTGCGGTCGGTGCGGACCGCGTCCTCGCGGCTGTACGAACGTTTGCCGATGAAGTCCTTCGCCTTGGAGACGATCCATTCCATCCCGGCATCCTGCGGGGTGACAGTGCCATCGGTGTCCTGCCCGACGATCGGGTAGCCCTTCTCGGCACGCAGCACGTGCATGGTCTCGGTGCCGTAGGGGGTGATGTTGAACTCGGCACCTGCGGCGGCGACGGATTCCCAGGTGTCGAGCCCGTACCAGGACGGAACGTTGATTTCGTAAGCCAACTCGCCGGAGAAGGAAATCCGGCAAATCCGTGCCTGGACTCCGGAGGCCAGCGTGGTCTCGCGGAACGTCATGAACGGGAACGCTTCGGCGTCCAACCCGCCGTCGGCCGCCAGTTGCGGGGCGACCTTGGCGATCACCGCACGGGATTTGGGCCCGACGACGGCAATCGTCGTCCACTGTTCAGTCACCGATGTGCACACCACGTCGAGCTCCGGCCACTCGGTCTGGTGCCACTCCTCGAGCCAGTCGAGGACCTTGGCGGCGCCGCCGGTGGTGGTGGTCATGAAGTAGCGGCCCTCGTCGAGGCGCAGGGTCACGCCGTCGTCGAAGATCATGCCGTCCGGGGTGCACATGACCCCGTAGCGGGCGGAACCGGGGGCAAGCTTCTTGAACGCGTTGGTGTAGATGCGGTTCAGGAATTCACCGGCCTCCTTGCCGCGGATCTCGATCTTGCCGAGGGTGGTGGCGTCCATGAAGCCCACGGATTCGCGGACTGCGGCGCATTCGCGGAGCACGGCGGCGTCCATGTCTTCGCCCGCTTGCGGGTAGTACCACGGGCGCTTCCACTGGCCGACGTCCTCGAAGAGCGCTCCCTGGGCAACATGCCAGGGGTGGATGGAGGTGACGCGGGCGGGATCGAACAGCTCGCCGCGCTGGCGTCCCGCCAAGGCCGCGAAGGCGACCGGCGTGAACGGTGCCCGGTAGGTCGTGGTTCCGATGTCACCGATGCCGCGGGATGCTTCGCCGGCCTGCTTGAGTGCCGCGGCGATCACGCCGATGGCGTTGACGCCGGACGTCTTGCCCTGGTCGTTGGCGGTGCTGATGGAGGTGTACCGCTTGATGTGTTCCACCGAGCGCATGCCGGCCCCGGTGGAACGGAGCACGTCGGCCACGGACTGGTCGCGCTGGAAGTCGACGAAGTGGTGGTGCCACTCCCCCGCGTTTCCGCTCTGCCCCGGCACCAGCCACAACTGGCGGGTAGGGGCGGAGGCAACCGGCGCCTTGATCTCGGCGGGAACCGTCTCGGAGCTGAACCCCGCGGCGATGGCGGCCGCGGCGCCCGCGGATACGCCTTCGCCCAGGCAGTCCGCGAGCCCGTAGCTTCCGCGTCCGGCGCCGACCACGTGCTGGTCCTTGACGACGGAGCTCGGCACGAAGGCGGCCAGGTCATCGTCCCAACGCACCTTGCCCTGGCGCTGGCTGTGGAGGTGGACCACGGGACTCCAGCCACCGGAAACCGCCAGCAGATCGCAAGCGAGCCGTTCGACGCCCGAGGTGACTTCGCCGTCGTCGTTAAGGCTGCGGATGGTGACGGCGTCGATCCGGCCGTTCTCCCCCGCGCCGGAGGTATCTGCGACGGCGCTGCCGACGAGGACGCGGATGCCGCTCTCGACGGCGGCCGCGGCCTTATCGCTGAGCTTCGGCCGGGCGTCGACGACGGCGGCAACCTTGACGCCAGCGGCGAGCAGATCCGCAGCAAGCAAGTAGGCCGAATCGTTGGTGGTGCCGATGACGACCCGCCGCCCGGCGGCGACTGCGTAGCGGTTGAGGTAGCTACGGACAGCCGAGGCCAGCATGATGCCGGGCCGGTCGTTGTTCTCGAAGACGAGCGGACGCTCGTGCGCGCCGGGGGCCAGGACCACCTGCTTGGCACGGATGTGCCAAATACGCTGCCGGGAGACGCCGTCCGCGGCCGGGCTGCCGAGGTGGTCCGTACGGTTCTGTGCCGCGATCACATAGTTCGCGTCATAGGAGCCGAACGCCGTGGTGCGGTTGAGGACGGTGCATTCGGCGGCGGAAACGAGTTCGGCCTCGACGTCGGCGATCCATTCCAGGGCCTGCTTGCCTTCGATCACCTCGGCGAGTTCCGGGGCGGTGGAGCCGGAAAGCTGCGAGCCGCCGAGTTCGGGCTGGTCATCGATCAGGATGACCCGGGCACCGGTCCGGACCGCTTCGCGGGCCGCCGCGAGGCCGGAAACGCCGCCGCCGACCACCAGGACGTCGGTGTGGACGTATTTCTTGTCGTACTCGGCGCGGTCCTCGTTGGGATCGAGCCTGCCGAGGCCGTTGAGGAACTCAACGCTGAGCCCGTCCACGAGGGAGACGGTGGTCGCGGGAAGCATCGACTCGGCGACATGGCCCGGGAAGCGGGCAGCCACCTTGACCAGGGCGTTGGATTCTTCCACGCCGGCGGACATGATGCCGCGGGCCCGGTCCTCGTAGAGCGAGTTGCCTGCGTTGATGCGGCCGTTGGCCAGCAGTGCGGAGGCAACGGTGTCTCCCGGGTGGCCGGTGAATTCTTGGCCATCCACGGTGAAACGCCAGGAGATGCTGCGGTCGATGCGGCCGCCGGTGGCGAGGCGGGCGTTCTGCGGGGTCACTTCGTTGCTCCTTCCGGAGTGGTGGCGGCTGGGTTGTTCACGACGGGGCGCTCCAGGTCAGGGCGCGGTTCGCCCATTTTGTAGATCGCCTGGATGTCGTAACTGACGGTGTCGCGGAGCATGTTGAACCATTGGCGGCAACCGGTGCTGTGCACCCAGCGTTCGGCGAAAGCGCCTTTCGTGTTGTCGCGGTAGAACAAATACTCGGCCCACTGGCGGTCCGTCAGAGCGTCCGGGTTTTCCGGATAGGCGACGTGTGCCTGGCCGCCGTAGTGGAATTCTGTTTCGTCTCGTGGCCCGCAATTGGGGCAGCTGATGAGCAGCATGGTTGGTCTCCTAAAGGGCTGCGGCTAGTGGGCGACGGCGGCGGCGCCGTGTTCGTCGATCAGGGCACCGGTCTCGAAGCGCTCCAGCGAAAAAGGCTTGTTGAGCTCGTGCGGGGTACCCGTGGCGATGGTGTGGGCGAAGGTCAGGCCGGCAGCCGGAGTGCCCTTGAAGCCACCGGTTCCCCAGCCGCAATTGACGAACATGTTCTCCACCGGCGAGAGCCCGACGATCGGCGAGGCGTCCATGGTGGTATCCACGATTCCACCCCAGGTCCGGAGCACGTGGGCCCGGGCGAAGATGGGGAAGAGTTCGACGGCGGCAGCCATCTGGTGCTCGATCACATGGAAGGAGCCGCGCTGGCCGTAGCCGTTGTAGGAGTCGACGCCGGCGCCCATGACGAGTTCGCCCTTGTGTGCCTGGGAAACATAGACATGCACGTGGTTGGACATGACCACTGTGGGGTGGACGGGTTCGTGCAGCTCCGACACCAACGCCTGGAGGGGGTGGGATTGGATCGGGAGGCGGAACCCTGCCATTTCGGCGAGGACGGAACTGTGGCCGGCCGCGGCGAGTCCAACCTTTTCGGTGTGGATGGTTCCCTGGTTGGTCTTGACCCCCACCACGCGGTTGCCATCCTTCAGGAAGCCCGTTACTTCGCAGTTCTGGATGATGTCCACGCCGAGCTCGTCGCACTTGCGGGCGAAGGCCCAGGCGACGTGGTCGTGCTTCGCGATGCCCGCCCGGGGCTGGTACGTGGCGCCCATCACCGGATAGCGGATGTTGTCGCTGATGTTCAGGATGGGGCAGAGTTCCTTGACTTGCTGCGGGTCCAGCCATTCGGCGTCGACCCCGTTGAGCTTGTTCGCACCGACACGGCGGACGCTTTCGCGGACGTCGCCCAAGGTGTGGGCGAGGTTCATGACGCCGCGCTGGCTGAAGAGGAAATCGTACTCAAGTTCCTCGGGCAGGATCTCCCAGAGCTTGAGGGCGTGCTCGTAGATGGCAGCGCTCTCGTCCCACAGGTAATTGGAACGGATGATGGTGGTGTTGCGGGCCATGTTGCCGCCGGCCAGCCAGCCCTTCTCCAGGACGGCGATGTTGGTCATGCCGTGGTTCTTGGCCAGGAAGTACGCGGTGGCGAGGCCGTGGCCGCCACCGCCCACGATCACGGCGTCGTAGGAAGCCTTGGGCTCCGGGTTGCGCCACAGGAAATCCGGGTGTTCGGGGAGTTGGTCTGCGCTCACTGGGCTGCTCCAATCATTTCTGCCTCACGTTCGGTGGCAGCGGCGTCGTTGCCGCTGCCGGTCCGGGAAAGGTGCGGGTAAAGCGGGAAGTGTTCGGCGAGCGCGGTAACCCTCGCACGGAGTTCGACGGCGGTGTGGTCACCCAGGGTGCCGCTTGTTGCGGCGGTGATCAGCGCCGTCGCGATGATGTCCGCGACCTCCGCGAATTCCTCGGCGCCGAAGCCGCGGGCGGCGAGTGCCGGGGTGCCGATCCGGAGGCCCGAGGAAACCATCGGCGGCCGCGGGTCGAACGGGACGGCGTTGCGGTTCACGGTGATGCCGATGCGGTGCAGGGTGTCCTCGGCCTGCTGGCCGTCCAGTTCCGAGTGGCGCAGGTCAACCAGGACGAGGTGGACGTCGGTGCCTCCGTTGACCACCGAGATCCCTGCCGCGGCGACGTCGTCCTTGAGGAGCCGTTCGGCAAGGAGCTTGGCGCCTTCCAATACCCGCACCTGACGTTCCTGGAACTCGGGCTCGGCCGCCATCTTGAACGCGACAGCCTTGGCCGCGATCACGTGTTCCAGCGGACCGCCCTGCTGGCCGGGGAAAACTGCGCTGTTGATCTTGCGTGCGTATTGTTCCTTCGACAGGATCACTCCGCCGCGAGGACCGCCGAGGGTCTTGTGGGTGGTGGTGGTCACGACGTCGGCATACGGCACGGGATTGGGGTGCAGTCCGGCCGCGACGAGTCCGGCAAAGTGGGCCATGTCCACCATGAGGTAGGCACCCACGAGGTCGGCGATTCGGCGGAATTCGGCGAAATCCAAGTGGCGCGAGTACGCGGACCAGCCGGCCACGATCAGCTTGGGGCGGTGTTCCAGGGCCAGGGCTTCCACTTCCGCCATATCCACCCGGAGATCGGATTCGCTGACGTGGTACGGGATGACGTTGTACAGCTTGCCCGAGAAGTTGATACGCATGCCGTGGGTCAGGTGGCCACCGTGTGCGAGATCCAGGCCCATGATGGTGTCCCCCGGCTCAAGGAGCGCGAACATGGCTGCGGCATTGGCCTGGGCGCCGGAGTGCGGCTGGACATTTGCGGCTTCGGCGCCGAAGAGGGCCTTGACGCGGTCGATAGCCAGTTGCTCGATGACGTCCACGTGCTCGCAGCCACCGTAATAGCGCTTGCACGGGTAGCCTTCCGCGTACTTGTTGGTCAGGACCGAGCCCTGTGCCTGCATGACGGCTGCAGGGGCGAAGTTTTCGGAGGCGATCATTTCCAGCGTGGATTGCTGGCGGATGAGTTCCTGGGCGATCGCCTGTTCAACCTCCGGGTCCGCCAGGGCGAGCGGGCGGATCAGCGGTTCAACCATCATGTTCTCCTTTTGAGATACTTATATTTACTGACTAATCAGCAACTGATATATTAGAACTGTTGCCATAGTATGTTGGAGATCACACAACCGTCAACAGCCCGGCAGCAACTGATCCGCCAGACTTGGAATTGTGACAAACGGGAGAGGACACATGAGCACTGCACTGGAGGCACTGGACACAGGCACGCAAGGAACGTCCTTGGCGGAAAACGCCTACCTGCTCCTGCGCGACCGGCTCATCATGCTGGACATCAAACCCGGAGACCCGATCAACGACGGTCAGATTGCAGCTGAACTCGGCATCGGACGGACTCCGGTGCGCGAGGCCATCAAGCGGCTCGAAAGCGACCACCTCGTGGTGTCGTATCCCCGCCGCGGAACCTTCGCCACGGGAGTCGACATCACCCAGCTCGCCGACGTCTCCGAAATCCGGGAGCTGCTTGAGCCCTTGGCCTCACGGCGGGCCGCCCGCATGGCCAGCCCGAAGCTGCGGGAAGAACTGCGCGAGGTCGCCGCGGCCATCAGCGGCTTGGAAGCACACGACGCCGGCCAGCAGGAACTCATGCGCTACGACATCCAGGTGCACCGGCTCATCTACAAGGCCGCGGCCAATCCGCACCTCGAGGACGTGCTGATCCGCTACGACAACCTCGCAACCCGCATTTGGTGCCACATGCTGGACAAGATGCCATCGGTGACTGGCCACGTCGCGGAACACGCCGAGTTGCTCACCGCCATCGCCGACGGCGACGAGGAGCGGGCGGCGGCGCTCGCCTTGCATCACGTGGTGAGTTTCGAACAGACGATCCGCAAGGTGCTCTAGGCCCGTGGGAAACCGCTGCCGCTAGCCGTGCCTATTCCAGTGTTTGGGCCACTTCACATTCAGCAGCAGCAAGCCCAGCAAGAGCCCATCAATTGTCATTACTCCCGCCATGAAATAAGCCCAACCGATGATCATGGCTGGCTCGCCATCACTCGGCGGTCCGAGGTGCGGGGGTGCATCAGAACTCTCATACCAATCTCCTGACCCGGATCCCCCCAGTCACTCGATAGTCCATCAAGTGTGGCACGGTGGGGCCCAAGAAGGAACGGCCTTGGCGATCGACGGCGGGCCGCACCAAAGGAATTAACAACGACGGCGACACGTCCTTTTCGGGGCGTGTCGCCGTCGTGCGCGCCGGAGAGCGTTGAATAGCGGGAGCTACACTTTCGAGACCTCGCCACTGTGGGGGCCAATGGTTCCTGTCTGGAGGCTCAGGAGCGTCAAGAGGATGACCATTCCGAGCAGCACAACGGCCGTGGCCAACGTGAGGGTGCGGTTCCGACTGGGGGCTTCTCTGGCAGCAAGAAAGAGGGCAGATCCTGACAGGACAGCAGAGATAGCTGTGAATGGATAGAGCGGCAAAATCAACAAGATGGCCGCTCCCAGCAGGAAAAACCTGGAGAGCGCAACGCCTGAGCGCTTTCTTACCAAGGGCTGCATGATTGGTCATCTCCTTTTTCACCATTGCCGTGACCTATGATCCGCACGCAGGGCCGGGGCGACGACACGTCCCAACCCCCGACACCGAGTTTGAACTCGCGCTGTCCGACAATTTTAGCCGAGCCGCCCGAGATGATTGCGTGGCTGGAGACCTGACCATTGTCGCGCCACCCAATTGCAAACGTCTCACCCCACGTGCCGTTGAACCATGAATGTGTTGCTGAGGAACCGTTGCCACACCATCCGCCACTAACGGTCAGCTTGTAAAGCCACCCTCCAAAGGCATTCGTGCCTATAACCCAGGATGAAGTGTTCCAGCATCCGGAAGCCAGAGTGCCGAACTGAGCAGGCGTTATTCCCTTCAATGTGGATTGCTTGGCCAGACTATCTGCCGGAGCGTAGCTTTTCGGCGAACTGATGACATTCGCGACCGCGCTATAGGCTTCAAACAAACTAAGCTCTTCCGAGCCGAGCGATTTGGCCGCAAGCTCGGGATTATCGGACTCGAAGACCTTGCGGGCTACGGCCTCAGCCTTCGCGGCTTCCTTGGGCGCGTTTTCGAATCTCGCCGGACCGCCTCCCGCGTTGGCATCGACGTCAGCTATGGCGGGTGTCGTTGTTGAAGCGGTTAGGAGCGCAGAAATGGCCAGACAGGCCAGGATCCCTTTGAAATTCATTTGGTCCCCAATCGTGAAACTGTCATGGGCGTGGTCGACGACCCGCCTCACGAAGGCCTCATCGATGTTCCTTTTCGGTAATCGAAAGAACAGATACACCGAGTTCTTTAAGGCGCGACGGGGGGGCCTTCATGACAAACGCTAACAAGGGAAACCTGCACTGAGTGGTCTTCCGAATCAAAATGAGTGGCGAATCGCCCATATTTGAGTGGTAGCGAGGGGAAGCACATAGAACCCTGAGCGTGAGGGCGTGATCAAGACACCCATGGAAATCCTCGCCAAAGCCAAACCAAAAACAACTTCCAACATGGGCCATTAGGTTCGAGGTGGGCGAAGGAATGCGGGCAGGCTGGCCAGTTCGGTATCTCTGTCGCACCGGATCACGTCTTGACCAGCTGTTTTGGATCGAGGGGTTTGCGGATGGGGAGAATGAAGTGGCAATTTCCTGTTTTACTGGTTGGCGCCGCACTTGCTTTGATTGTGGCCCTCCTAGTCATTCGCTGGATGACGCATGGACCCGGGAACCTAACGGACAATGATTTTAGGCCTCCGCCTTTCGGTCCCAGCTCCCCTGCCGGTTCGGCGAGCCGTTAGCCCCGAAGCGCTGCGTTAGCCGGGGGTGAGGACGCAGAATTCGTTGCCCTCCGTGTCGGCAAGGCACACCCACGGCACATCGCCTTGGCCGACGTCGGCGTCCGTGGCGCCCAAGGTCCGCAGCCGGGCCACCTCTGCCGCTTGATCATCGCCGCGGTACGGCCTCAGATCGAGATGCACCCGGCCACACGCGGCATTCGCGGAGGGTGTCCGGACGAACTCCAGATACGGCCCGACACCCTTGGCCGAACGCAGCCGCGCAAGATCGTCGCTCACCTCGTGCAGGGTCCAGTCCATCGCGCCGTTCCAGAACCGGGCCATGGCCCGCGGATCCGCACATCTGACCACCACCGCGGCGATCGGCCCGGTGTCCCCGTAGATCGGCCGAGGCTCCAGCACACAGAACAGGTTGCCCTCCGGGTCGGCCAGGACCGTCCACGGCACGTCACCCTGAGCGATATCGGCCGGCGTCGCGCCGAGCTTCACCAGGCGCGCCACAAGCTCCGCTTGATGGGCCGCAGAGGTGGTGGCGAGATCGAGATGGGCGCGGTACCTGACCGTCTCGGGGTCCGGGACTGTGACGACATCGACGCACACAGCGGCAGGGTCCGGCCCGGTGAAGCCCCCTGGTTCGACATTGCTCACGCCGGGTCCTTCGCTGGAAACTTCCCAGCCGAGGGCCTCCGCCCAAAACCGCCCGAGGACCGCGTCATCGCGTGCCTTGAAATTCACCTGAACAAGTCGCAGTGCCATACCGCCCGATCCTATAACCACACAGGCCTGACGGACGGCAGTACCCAGGACACGCAGCCAGGAGAGGCCGCTCATTTGACCGCGTTTGAGACGATGAACCACATGGACGCTGACGCAAGCATTGCCAACGACCCCGATACCGATCCCGCCGGCGCGCACCACGCCGGTGTGCAGTCCGTGGACCGGGCCATCACTGTGCTTGAGATCATCGCCCGTAACGGCGATGCCGGCGTGAGTGAGATCGCGGAGGAAATGGGCGTCCACAAGTCAACGGCGTCGCGACTGCTGAGCGCCCTGGACGCCCGTGGCATGGTCCAGCAGAATCACGAGCGCGGAAAATACCAACTCGGTTTCAACATCCTGCGTTTGGCCAGCGCCATTCCGGCCCGCCTCAGCTTGGTCAGGGAGGCCCGGGAAGATCTCGAAGCCCTGGCGGAGAAGTTCGCTGAGACTGCCAACCTGGCCGTGCTGCGGTCGAATTTCGCGGTCAATGTGGACCAGGCCATTGGCCCCAACACGCTTGGCACGCAGGACTGGATCGGCGGGCTCACCCCGCTCCACGCCACGTCCAGCGGCAAGGTCATGCTTGCCGCCCTGCCGCCTGCGACCCGTGACCGCGTTCTCAGGGAAGCCGGCCAGGCGCGATACACGCCACAGACCATCACCGACCGCGATGAGCTTGAGCAGCAAATGCCCATCATTGCCGAGGCCGGATACGCCGCCACGTATGAAGAACTCGAGCGCGGACTCAACGCCGTCGCCGTTCCGATCCGCAACCACAGCGGCACCGTGATCGGAGCCATCAGCCTTTCCGGCCCGGCTTTCCGTTTCGAGCCCGAAAAAATACCCGGCCTGCTCGATGCGCTCAAGCAGGCCGGGTATTCAATCAGCGTCAAGATGGGTTACACCGCAGCCAGCGGCGCCTAGGGTCCGTCAATCTGGCGATCCCGCGCTGCCTAAGCGAGGTTTTCCGTCTCGGCTTTGATGGTGGTGTCCCCGCCATGGCCGGTCCGGACCACGGTTTCCGCCGGAAGCGTCAGGAGGCGCTCCCGGATCGAGGCCAGGATGGTCGGGTGGTCGCTGTGGGACCTGCCGGTGGCTCCCGGGCCGCCGTTGAAGAGCGTGTCGCCCGTGAAGACGGTGCCTTCGCTTTCCAGGTGGAAGCACGTGGAACCCGGCGAGTGGCCCGGTGTGTGGATGGCTTGCAGGACCGTGCCCGCCACCTCGAAGACGTCGCCGTCCGCAATGTGACGGTCCGGCCCGGCGTCCGGATACACCTGCTCCCACAGGACCATGTCCGCGGGGTGCAGGTGGATCGGGGCGTTCACGGCGTTCGCCACGTCGAGCGCCGCTCCGATGTGGTCGTTGTGCGCATGGGTGAGCAGGATGGCCCGCACCTTCCGGCCACGGACCTGCTCGATGATCGCCGACGCGTCGTGCGGACAGTCGATGATGACGCATTCATCGTCGTTGCCGACGATCCAGACGTTGTTGTCCACGTCCCATGTGCCGCCGTCGAGCGAAAACGTGCCCGAGGTGACGAGGTTTTCGATGGTGACGCTCATGCGATTTCCACGACCGAGCGGAGCACTTTGCCTTCGTGCATCTTGGCGAACGCTTCTTCCACCTGGTCGATGGTGATCCGTTCGGATACGAACGCGTCCAGGTCGAGGTTGCCTTGCTTGTAGTGCGCCACGAGCATCGGGAAATCGCGGGAAGGCAGGCAGTCCCCGTACCAGGAGGACTTCAGCGAACCGCCGCGGCCAAAGACATCCAGCAGGGGCAGTTCGAGCAACATGCCCGGCGTCGGGACGCCGACCAGTACCACGCGGCCGGCGAGGTCGCGCGCGTAGAAGGCCTGCTTGTAGGTCTCCGGGCGTCCGACGGCGTCGATCACCACGTCGGCACCGTTCCCGCCGGTCAGGGCCCGGATGGCCTCGATGGGGTCTTCCTGGCTGGAGTTGACACCGTGCGTGGCTCCCAGGGACTTGGCCATCTCGATTTTGTTGGCGTCGATGTCCACGGCGATGATCGTCGTGGCGCCGGCGAGCCTTGCCCCGGCGATGGCAGCGATGCCGACGCCGCCGCAGCCGATGACGGCCACGGACTCGCCCCGCTTGACCTCCCCGGTGTTGATGGCGGCGCCGATTCCTGCCATCACACCGCAGCCGAGCAGCCCGACGGCGGCGGGATCGACGTCGTCGTCCACTTTGGTGCACTGCCCGGCGGCCACGAGGGTCTTCTCTGCGAAGGCGCCGATCCCCAAGGCCGGTGTAAGTTCAGTGCCGTCCTCCAGGGTCATCTTCTGGGTGGCATTGTGCGTGTTGAAACAGTACTGCGGCTGGCCCTTGGCGCAGGCCCGGCATTCCCCGCACACGGCACGCCAGTTCAGAATCACGCGGTCCCCCGGCGCTACTTCGGTGACGTCCGGCCCTACGGCGCTGACTACACCCGTGGCCTCGTGGCCGAGCAGGATGGGGAAATCATCGGTGATGCCGCCTTGCTTGTAGTGCAGGTCGGTGTGGCACACGCCGCAGGTGAGGATGTCCACCAGCGCCTCGCCCGGACCGGGGTCCGGCACCAGGATGGTCTCCAGGGAGACCGGTGCGTTCTTTTCCTTGGCGATGACCGCCCTTACTTTGTAAACCATTGGCTGTGTTCCTTTTCCTAGGTTCCGGGTAGCTCGTTACATCGACGGACATTCCTCAGGCTAGCTGTCTGCAGGGACGTCAGCGATCTTGCTGGTGACCCAGCTGTGGAACGCCTCGATGTGGTGCTCGCTCGGTACCAGGACGCCGCCCTTGGCGTAGATCTTGGAACCCATGGCTGGCTGGCAGCGTTCGCAGGCGTCGAAGTCCTGCTCGTTGACCCGGTGGAAGAGCTCCACCGAAGCGCTCACGTCCTTGCCGGATTCCACCACGCTGGGCAGGTACAGCCAATCGCATTCGACGATCGTGTGATCGGCGGCCAGCGGGAACATGCGGTGGATGATGACATGGTCCGGAACCAGGTTGACGAAGACATTCGGCTTGATGGTCACTGCGTAGTACCGGCGATCCTGGTCATCGCCCACTCCCGGAATTCGATCCAGGCCCTCGGAACCGTCAATCGTGAAGCCCTTGATGTCGTCGCCGAACTCGGCGCCGTGGCCCACAAAATACTGCGCCGCCAGTCCATCGGCGAACTCGGGCAGGACTTCGGTGAGTTCGGGGTGGATCGTGGCGCAGTGGTAGCACTCCATGAAGTTTTCGATGATGAGCTTCCAGTTGGCCTTGACGTCATACTTGATGCGCCGGCCAAGGCTCAGGTTCGCGATGTCATAGTCGTCAACAGCACGCAGGTCACCGAGGCGCTCCTCGATCGCACCCATGACGTCTTCCTCGAACGACGGTGGCTCATCCGCGAGGCAGACCCAGACGTAGCCCATGTATTCGCGGACGTGGACCTTGACCAGTCCGTATTCGTTGCGGTCGATATCCGGCATCTTGGTGAGGTTGGGGGCCGCGATGAGCTTTCCCTCGAGGTCGTAGGTCCAGGCGTGGTACGGGCACTGGAACGAGCGGTTGGCTTCACCGGACTCCTCCATGCACAGCTTCACGCCACGGTGCCGGCAGATGTTGTAGAACGCGCGGATTTCCCCTTTGCGGGTTCGGTTGATGAGCACGCTCTCGCGGCCGATCTGCACCGTTTTGAACGAACCGGCCTTTTCCAGGTCCGCGGTCCGCACTGCGCAGAACCACATTTGTTCGAAGATGTGCTCTTGCTCGGCACGGAAGATGTCTTCACTGACATACGTGTGGCCGGGGAGAGTGGGGATCAGGCTGGGGGAAACAACTTCAGTGGTCATGCCGACTCCTATTCAGTGATGAAGCAGTGGGGCTGGGGATGTTCATGGGGTTGTCAGGACGGGCGGGGCGTTGCGGGCGTTGAGTTGCCGGCGCCAACGGGTGAACAGGCGCGGCTGGTTCACACCCAGAACGCCCACCGCTTCCGCGCCCCGGTAGTACACGGCAAGGAAGCTGTGGTCCTCGAGCTGCCCCGCCTCGATCTCGACACGCTCTGCGTCCTGCGCATGGCCGGCGAACTGGAGCGTCACTCCGTATTGGTCAGACCAGAAGTACGGCAAGTTGAGCGGAAGAGGCGCGGCTGAGTGATCCAAGAGTCCGGCCACGGCCAGGGCGGCACGTTCCTGGGCGCCGCTCCAATGCTCCACCCGTTGGTGCCGCCCGCTGCGTGGGTCGAACCAGGCCGCGCAGTCTCCCACGGCAACCACGCCGGGAACGTTGGTCCGTCCCATCGGATCGCATGTGACCCCGTCGTCGAGCTCCACGCCCGAACCGGCCAGCCACCCGACGTTGGGCACCGCACCGATACCAAGGAGTACGACATCGGCGGAACGGTACTGTCCATCGCTCAGCCGGACGCCGGTCACATTTCCTTCGTAGCTGTAATACGAGTCGATTCCCGTGTCACAAACCAGCTCCACACCATTCATCCCATGGAGTGTGGCCATGACGGCAGCCATCTCCGGACCGAGCGGAGCGCTCAGCGGCACTTCGCTCTTGCAGATGATAGTTACGTCCATTCCCAGGCCCTTGGCTGTTGATGCGACTTCCGCGCCGATAAAGCCGGCGCCCACAACCAACAGCCGGCCGCCCGCAACGAGCTCCGGGGCCAGATCCTGTGCGTCTTGGAGAGTCCGCAAGGTAAAGACATTGGCTAGGCCCGCGAGTTCGGGCAGCGTGCGGGCTGAGGCTCCCGTGGCAATCACGACGCCGTCAGCCACCACGGCGCGTCCGTCGCCTAGCGTGATGGTCCTGGTGGCGGCGTCAAAGCTTCGCGCCGGCGAGCCCAGCAGCCATTCGGCCTGGAGCGGGTCATCTGAATCCGCCTCCCCGGCTTCCAACATGACGTGCTTGATACCGATTTTTCCTGCCAGGAACTCCTTGGACAGGGGCGGGCGGTCATAGGGCCGCTGCTGCTCATCGCCAATGATGAGCAGCCGGCCGGAAAAGCCCTGCGCCCGGGCAGCGCGGGCGGCGGAAAGACCCGCCAATGATGCGCCCACGATCGCCAATGTCTCCATGGCTTCCTCCTCGCCGAGCCGTTCGAAAGTTTTATTGCGCCATACGCAACACACTTCATTATGCGAAACAGCGTGACCGACTTCACATCGCGTGTCAAGGAATCTGCGCAGGAAATTCACCCCCTTGACAAGCCTATGTGAGGTCGATCACTCTGTTGCGTATTGTGATCAGCGTTGATCATGAGACAACCGCCCCACAGGTTTCGACCAGCCCGGTGAAAGAAGGTTCGTGAGATGCACAGTGCTTGCCCGCTTAGCTCGTTGGCTCCGGGGGACGCGATTCGACTCGAAACGTCTCCGCCCATTGCCGTGTTTCACACCGAAGAGGGCGAACTCTTTGCCCTCGACGACACCTGCACCCACCAAGACGCCTCGCTCGCCGACGGCTGGGTGGAGGACTGCTGGGTAGAGTGCCCTCTCCATGCTTCAAAGTTCAACCTGCGCACGGGAGCCGCCGACGCGCCTCCCGCAAAATTGCCCATCAGGGTCCACGAAGTCCTGGTGGTGGATGGCCAGATCATGGTCAAAGAATCCGAGGACGCCCCGAACCTTCCACCTGGGTTGACCGTCGACGGCCACGTCTAGGGTCCGGCGAGCCCCAAACTTCCACACCTCTTAATTCAGGAGCTTCCCGCATGTCCACATCACCCCGTGTCGTCATCATCGGAGCCGGCATCGTCGGCGCCAATCTTGCGGATGAACTGTCCACCCGCGGCTGGACCAACATCACAGTGGTCGAGCAGGGCCCGCTGGCGTTGGCGGGCGGCTCAACCTCCCACGCCCCCGGCCTCGTGTTCCAGACCAATGCTTCCAAGGCCATGACCCAATTCGCGTCCTACACCGTGGACAAGCTGCTCTCCCTCAGCGAATCCGGCGTCTCCTGCTTCAACCAGGTGGGCGGCCTTGAGGTGGCCACCACTCCGGAGCGCCTGGAGGACCTCAAACGCAAGCTGGGCTACGCGGCGTCGTGGGGTGTGGAAGGCCGGCTCATCGATCCGGACGAGTGCGCCAAGCACTACCCGCTGCTCGACCAGGAAAAGGTGCTCGGCGGACTCTATGTCCCCTCCGACGGTTTGGCTTCCGCGGCCCGCGCCGTTGGCCTGCTCATCGCCAAGGCGAGCGCCGCAGGGGTCACGTTCCGCGGTTCCACTCCCGTGACCGGCATTGAACAGGCCGGAGGCAAGGTCACCGGCGTCGAAACGCCCGACGGCGTGATCCCGGCAGACATCGTGGTTTCCTGCGCCGGGTTCTGGGGACCCAGGATCGGCGCCATGGTGGGTATGTCCGTGCCGCTCCTCCCCTTGGCCCACCAGTACGTCAAGACCACCTCCGTGCCCGAGCTCGTGGGCCGGAACGATGCCTCACGGCTGATTGACCCCGCCAACGGCGCCTGGATGCCCATCCTGCGCCACCAGGACAAGGACCTCTACTACCGCGAGCACGGAGACCGGATGGGCATCGGCTCCTACGCCCACAAGCCCATGCCCGTGGACCTCCGGGAACTGCCCGAGGTTGCTGCGGCTGACATGTCCGAGCACCGGATGCCGTCCCGCCTGCCGTTCACCGAAGAAGACTTCCTGCCGTGCTGGGAAGACTCCAAGGAACTCCTTCCTGCCCTCGCGGGTGCCCGGATTGCCGATGGCTTCAACGGGATCTTCTCGTTCACCCCCGACGGTGGTCCACTCGTCGGCGAGTCCAAGGACGTTGACGGCTTCTTCGTGGCCGAGGCCGTCTGGGTGACGCACTCCGCCGGCGTGGCCCGAGCCCTGGCCGAGCGCCTCATCGAGGGCCAGTCCCGCATCCCGCTCCACGAATGCGAGGTCTCCCGCTTCGAAGAAATCCAGACCGCGGAGAGCTACGTCAGCGAAACCTCCCAGCAGAACTTCGTGGAGATCTACGACGTCCTGCACCCCCTGCAGCCGAGGGTCTCTCCGCGCGAGCTGCGCCTGAGCCCGTTCAATGCCCGGCAGAAGGAGCTCGGGGCGTTTTTCCTCGAAGCCCACGGCTGGGAGCGCCCGCACTGGTTCGAGGCCAACCGCGGTTTGCTGGAAGCGGTCCCGGAAGAATGGCGTGCGCCTGACCGCGACTCATGGGCCGCCATGTTCCACTCCCCCATTTCCGCCGCCGAAGCGTGGAAGACGCGGACCGCCGTCGCGCTCTATGACATGACGCCGCTCAAGCGGCTGGAGGTTTCCGGGCCGGGCGCCGTCACCCTCTTGCAGCGCCTCAGCGCCGGGAAGGTCGACAAGAAGCCGGGTGCGGTGACGTACTGCCTGCTCCTCAACGACGACGGCGGCATCCGCAGCGACATTACGGTGGCCCGGCTGGATGAGACCACGTTCCAGGTGGGCGCGAACGGCAACATCGACTTCGACTACTTCACCACCGAAGCCCGTAAGCAGACCGCCGAGGACGTCAGCCAGTGGGTCCAGATCCGCGATATCACCGGTTCCACGTGTTGCGTAGGGCTCTGGGGGCCGCTCGCCCGCGACGTCATCGCCAAGGTGAGCGACGACGATTTCAGCAACGACGGACTGAAGTACTTCCGCACCAAGAAGGTCCGGATCGGCGGGATTCCTGTCACAGCGATGCGGCTGTCCTACGTAGGCGAATTGGGCTGGGAGCTGTACACGACGGCGGAAAACGGCCAAAGGCTCTGGGACCTGCTGTTCGCGGCGGGCCAGGAGCAGGGCATCATCGCGGCTGGCCGCGGCGCGTTCAACAGCCTGCGCCTGGAAAAGGGCTACCGGCTGTGGGGTACCGACATGACCCCGGAGCACGAACCCTACCAATCGGGACTTGGCTTCTCCGTCAGCAAGGACAAGGAAGGATACATCGGCGCCGAGGCCCTCAAAGCCCGCCGCGAACTGCCCGTCAATCGCCGCCTGCGCTGCCTGACCGTCGACGACGGCACGTCCGTGGTGTTGGGCAAGGAACCCGTTTACTACCGCGGCGAGCCGTCCGGATACGTCACGAGCGCCGCCTACGGCTATACCGTCCGGAAGCCCATCGCCTACGCTTGGCTGCCCGCAGAAGCGGGCGACGGTGACGCCGTCGAGATCGAATACTTCGGCAAGCGGATCCCGGCCACTATCTCCGCCGATCCCCTCGTGGATCCGACCATGGAAAAACTGCGGGGCTAACGCCCTCCTGGCTACCGGACACAAGCAATGGGGATCACTTCAAAGGAGTTCAACTAATGGCCAACGAAAAGTTCGACTACGTCATTGTGGGTGGGGGCAGCGCCGGATCAGTGCTGGCGGACAGGCTCAGCGCCGACCGCACCAAGACCGTCTTGGTCCTGGAGGCCGGCCGGAGCGACTACCCCTGGGACCTGTTCATCCAGATGCCGGCAGCGCTCACGTTCCCCAGCGGGAACAGGTTCTACGACTGGCGCTACCAATCCGACCCCGAGCCGCACATGCACGGACGCCGGATCGCCCACACCCGCGGCAAGGTGCTGGGGGGATCCAGCTCCATCAACGGCATGATCTTCCAGCGCGGCAACCCTTTGGACTACGAACGCTGGGGAGCCGACGCCGGGATGGAGACCTGGGATTTCGCTCACTGCCTCCCCTACTTCAACCGCATGGAGACCGCCCTCGCCGCGGATCCCGACGATGAACTGCGGGGACACAACGGACCGCTCGTCCTTGAACGCGGCCCTGCGCGCAATCCCCTCTTCCAGGCTTTCTTCCGCGCCGCCCAAGAAGCCGGATTCGCACGGACCAGCGATGTCAACGGGTACCGGCAGGAGGGCTTCGGTCCCTTCGACCGCAATGTGCACAAGGGCCAGCGGCTCTCGGCGTCGCGCGCCTACTTGCGGCCGCACCTGGACCGGCCCAACCTCACGGTAAGGACACGGGCCCTCGTATCGAAAATCAACTTCGACGGCATTGGAACGTCCGAGGTCAGGGCCACGGGCGTCAGCTATCGACGCAACGGCAAGCAGCACAGCGTCGACGCCCAGGAAGTCATCCTGTGCGGAGGAGCCATCAACACTCCGCAGCTCCTGCAGTTGTCCGGCGTCGGGGACTCCACTCACCTCAAGTCCCTGGGCATCACACCTGTAGTTGACCTCCCCGGTGTGGGCGAAAACCTCCAGGACCATCTGGAGGTCTACATCCAGCACGCCTGCACCCAGCCGGTGTCCATGCAGCCGAGCCTGAGCCTGTGGCGTTATCCGTGGATCGGCCTGCAGTGGCTGTTCGGGCGCAAGGGGCCCGCGGCCACCAACCACTTCGAAGGGGGCGGCTTTGTGCGCTCCAACGAGGACGTCGCCTACCCGAACCTGATGTTCCACTTCCTGCCGGTGGCCGTCCGCTACGACGGCCAGAAGGCCGACGCCAAGCATGGCTACCAAGTGCACATCGGGCCCATGTATTCCGACGCCCGTGGCAGCCTGAAGATCACCTCCACGGATCCAACCGTCCACCCGTCCATGAAGTTCAACTACCTTTCCACGGACCAGGACCGGCGCGAGTGGGTCGAAGCCATCCGGATTTCCCGGAACATCCTGGAGCAGTCCGCCATGGCGCCATTCAATGGCGGTGAGCTCTCCCCCGGTCCAGCAGTCCAGACCGACGAGGAAATCCTCGACTGGGTAGCCCGCGACGCAGAAACCGCCTTGCACCCTTCCTGCACGGCCAAGATGGGCCCGGCCACCGATCCCATGGCCGTGGTAGACCCGCTCAGCATGAGGGTGCATGGCACCTCGGGGCTGCGGGTGGCTGACGCTTCGGCAATGCCCTACGTGACCAACGGCAACATCTATGCGCCGGTCATGATGCTGGCCGAGAAAGCCGCGGACTTGATTCAGGGCCGCGAACCCCTCGCGCCAATCGCCGCCGAGTTCTACCGGCACGGCGCGGTTGCGGGCGCGGACGGGCCGGTTCCGGACAGTCTGGAAAGCCTGGAAAGCCAGCCCGAGGCCACTTCGGCAAGGAACTAAGGAGCGGCATGAACAGCCCACAACTTTCACAGATCCAAACAACAGTGCGCGGCAGCTATGTCGACGGCGCTTGGCAGCAGTCCAGCGGAAGCACCCGGAACATCAGCTGCCCCGCGGACGGCACGCACGTTGCCGACGTCGCGGAGTGCACCGCGGCCGATGCCGAGGCCGCCGTGGCAAGCGCACGGAGAGCGTTCGACGACGGCCTCTGGCCGGGCACGCCCGAGCTGGAACGCGGCGCGATCCTGCTCCGCGTAGCCGGCCTGCTGCAGCGGGACAAAGCCGGCTACGCCGCGGCCGAAGCCCTCGACACCGGCAAGCGGCTGGTCGAAGCCGAATACGACATCGACGACGTCATAGCCTGCTTCCGCTACTACGGCAGCGTGGCGGGCACGGACGCGGGCCGCGTGGTCGATACCGGCCGGCCCGGCGCCATCAGCCGGGTCGTCCATGCACCCGTAGGAGTCTGCGGACTCATCACGCCGTGGAATTACCCGCTCCTGCAGGCTTCGTGGAAGGTTGCACCTGCGCTCCTGGCCGGCAACACATTTGTCCTCAAGCCCAGTGAGCTGACACCCTCCACGTCCATCCTGCTCATGGACACCCTGCGGGAAGCAGGGGTGCCCGACGGCGTCGCGAACCTCGTGACCGGAACGGGACCTGAAGTGGGGGCGGTCCTTAGCTCGGATCCCCGGGTCGATCTGGTCTCGTTCACGGGCGGGCTTGAAACCGGCAAGCGGATCATGGTGGCGGCAGCGCAGACGGTCAAGCGAGTGGCCCTCGAGCTCGGCGGCAAGAACCCGAATATCGTGTTCGCCGACGCCGACCGGGAAGCCGCCATCGACAACGCCTTGACGGCCGTCTTCCTGAATTCCGGCCAGGTCTGCTCGGCAGGGGCCAGGCTCATCGTCGAAGAGTCCATCCACAAGGAATTCGTAGCCGAAGTGGTGCGCCGTGCCCGCCGGATCCGGCTGGGCGGGCCCTTCGACCAGGAAGCCCAGGCAGGCCCGCTGATCTCCACGGCCCACCGGGACAAGGTCCACGCCTATGTGCAGGCCGGGCTTGCGGAAGGCGCCCGGCTGCTGTGCGGCGGCTTCATTCCGGACAGCCCGGAGTTGGCCGGTGGCAGCTTCTACCCGCCCACCGTGCTGGACGGGTGCAGCACCTCGATGCGCGTGGTCCAGGAGGAATCCTTTGGCCCCGTCATGACGGTGGAAACATTCACCACCGAGGAAGAGGCCGTCCGGCTGGCCAACGACACCGTCTACGGACTGGCCGGCGCCGTGTGGACGGCAGACGCATCGAAAGCCCAGCGGGTCTCCGAAGCGTTGCGCCACGGGACGGTCTGGATCAACGACTACCACCCGTACGTTCCGCAGGCCGAATGGGGCGGCTTCGGACAGTCCGGCAATGGCCGTGAATTGGGGCTCGCGGGCTTGGCCGAATACCGAGAAACGAAGCACATCTGGCAAAACATCAGCCCCGGGCCCAGCCATTGGTTCGAGCCGTCACAGGCAGGAGTACAGCAATGAGCAGTCCTGACATATCAGTGCGCAACCTCTGGAAGGTCTTCGGACCCGGAGGTGAAAAGATCCCCAAGGATCCCGGACTCTCGGCTTTGAGCTCGGCCGAATTGCTTGAACGCACGGGGTGCAATGCCGCAGTACGCGACATGAACTTCGACGTCGCGAAGGGCGAGGTGTTCGTCGTCATGGGCCTGTCCGGATCAGGAAAGTCCACCCTGATCCGGTGCCTCACCCGGCTGATCGAACCGACGTCGGGGAGCGTCCTGGTGGACGGCAAGGACGTGATGCAAGCGGGAACCGGCGAGCTTCGGGAGCTGCGTCGGCGAAAAATGTCCATGGTCTTCCAGCATTTCGGCCTCCTGCCGCACCGCACCGTGCTGGACAACGTGTCCTACGGGCTGCAGATCCGTGGCGCCGCCAAGAACGAGCGCTATGCGAGGTCGCGCGAAATCATCGAGCTCGTAGGCCTCAAAGGTTACGAGCAGCATTTCCCCGATCAACTCTCCGGCGGAATGCAACAGCGCGTCGGACTTGGGCGCGCCTTGGCAGGCGATCCGGACACTATCCTCTTCGACGAACCGTTCTCCGCCTTGGACCCGCTCATCCGGCGCGATATGCAGGCGGAGGTCATCCGGCTGCACAAAGAAATGGGAAAGACGATGGTTTTCGTCACCCACGACCTTTCCGAAGCGCTCAAACTCGGGGACCGCATCCTGATCATGCGGAACGGGGAGACGGTCCAATGCGGCACCGGCGATGATCTCGTCGGATCGCCCGCGGACAAATACATCGCCGACTTCGTCTCCGAGGTGCCTCGCGCGGATGTCCTGACACTCAAGTGGATCACCGATCCCGTAGCACTAGGGACTCCCGGGGATGCTCCGGTCCTGAGCGCAGGCACGATCATCCGCGACGCCATTCCCACCGTCATGAACTCATCGTGCCCTGTCCTGGTGGAAGACTCCGGCAAGATCACCGGCCAGATCGACCGCGACAGCATCTTGTCGGTCATCCGCAGCACGGAAGTTGCGGCGTGATGTCCACACTCGTCCGCGATCGCGCCCCGGTTCAGACCGGCCTCGTTTCCGTCCGCGCACCGCGCAAGCGGTTAAGCCGCCGCACCCTGCTTCTGGGCGGGGCCGGCGTCGTCTGGCTCGTCGGATTCCTGTTCCTCCACGGCACGGCGACCCTCACGCTGCCGGCGTCGGAGCTCACTGACCTCCACCGCTCCCTCAACCAATTCAATGCCTGGGTGGCCTCAAACCGGGCCGACAATCCCGTCTTCCAGTACGTTTTCACACCGCTCCGGGCCGCCGTCGACGCCGTCGCAAACCTGTTCATCGGCGTTTTCGCCGCCAGCACCACCGGGCTTCGACTGCCGGAAATCGGCTGGCTGGGCACCGTCGCGCTGCTCAGCTGGATCGCGTTGGCGGTGGGCAACGCCCGCGTGGCGCTGCTGACAGCAGCCGTCTTCGTCTTCTTCGGCCTTCAGGGGCTGTTTACGGAAGCGGCTTACACCTTCGCCCTCGTCCTCACAGCGGTGCTCTTCACTTTGGCTCTCGGCATCCCCCTCGGAGTCCTCGCAGGAGTCTACGGCCGGGTTGCCAAAGTAATCACTCCGGTCCTCGACTTCATGCAAACCCTTCCCACCTTCGTTTACCTGGCACCGCTGGCCCTCATCTTCCTGATCGGCCCCGCCTCCGCCGTGATCGCCACCGTGATCTACGCGGCACCTCCCGTCATCCGACTGACGGCGCATGGCATCCGATGCATCCCGGAAAACACCCGCGAAGCCTCCGACTCCTTGGGAACCACTGGTTGGCAGCGGCTCGTCACCCTGCAGCTCCCGCTCGCTCGGCGCACCATCGTCATGGGGATCAACCAAAGCACCATGGCCGCGCTGTCCATGGTGACCATCGCGGCGCTGATCGCTGCCCCCGGGCTGGGACAGGTGGTTATCCGCGCCCTGCAGTCGCTCGACGTCGGCACGGCGGTCAATGCCGGACTGTCGATCGTCCTGCTGGCCATAGTGTTGGACCGCGTGACTACGGCCGCAAGCCGCCGGGCCGAACCCGGAGCAAACCGCAGGCGCCGGATATCGCGGCGAATGAGGTACATTCTGCTGGCCGTCAGCTTGCTTGTGGTGCTCGTCACCGTCCAGTTGTCCCGGACGATGCTCTGGGCCGCTGCCTTCCCGAAGGATCTCAACATTGGACCGGCCATTGTCAGCGGAGTGAGCTCCGCGAGCGAATGGCTCCAGACCAACCTCTTCCTCTTTACGGTGTCCTTCCGTGAGGCAGTCACGAACGGAATCCTCAACCCGTTCCAGTCACTCCTGACAGAGACGCCTTTCTACCTCCTGGTTGCCGTGATCGTCGTGGCGGCGTTTGCCCTCGGCGGCTGGAAGTTGGCAGCGGTCACGGCAACGTGCTTGGCCGTGATCATTTACCTGGGCCTGTGGAGCGATGCCATGGTCACCCTGGCAGGAACCCTCGTTGCCACCGCAGTGGTCATGGTCCTGGGCGTCATCTTCGGCGTGGCCATGGGCAGGTCCGACAAAGTGGACCAGCTCATGCGGCCCATGCTCGACGCCGGACAGACCATGCCGGCTTTCGTCTACCTCGTTCCGTTCCTGGGCCTCTTCGGCGCCACACGGTTCACCGCCATCATTGCCGGCATCATCTACGCGGCGCCCGTGGCCATCAAGATCACGGCCGACGGCATCGCCGCAATTTCGCCCACCGTCATGGAAGCTGCCGTGTCCAGCGGCTCAACTCCCTGGCAAGTCATCACGAAGGTCCAGCTGCCCATGGCTCGGCAATCCTTGGCCCTCGCGGCCAACCAGGGCCTGATCTACGTCCTCGCCATGGTGGTAGTCGGAGCGCTGGTCGGAGCGGGCGGCCTTGGGTACGACGTCGTTGCCGGCTTTGTCCAAAGTTCGCTGTTCGGCAAGGGCCTCGCCGCAGGCCTGGCCATCGTTTTCCTCGGCATCCTGTTGGATCGCATGACCCAGGCTGCCGCAGCCAACCCCGTCCGAAAAGTCCCTTCGGCAAAATCACCCGCCCACTAACGGGCTCAGTCTCACGCACTCCCCCAACACACTGCCCCACCCAAGGAGATCCAACCATGAGTAAAGCTGGACTGCTGTTGAAACGAACAATTCCCACGCTCGCCGGAACCGTCGCTGCCGCCCTGTTGCTAGCCGGCTGCGGCGGCGCAACGGTCAATCAGGCGGCCGCAGCCGGTGCTTCGGGCACCCCCTGCGGAACCGTCAACGTGGCCCTCAACGCATGGGTGGGCTACACGGCAAATGCGGCTGTTTACAGCTACATAGCCCAAAACAAACTCGGTTGCACTGTAGTCCAGAAGGACCTGTCGGAACAGATTTCCTGGCAGGGCTTCGGCTCCGGGGAAGTCGACGTCATCCTTGAGAACTGGGGTCACGAGGACCTCGCAAAGCAGTACATCACCGACCAGAAGGTCGCGGTGGACGCTGGTCCCACGGGCAACGAAGGGCATATCGGCTGGTACGTACCACCATGGATGGTCCAGAAATACCCGGACATCCTGGACAGCAAGAACCTGAACAAATACGCGTCCCTTTTTGCCACGTCCGAATCGGGCGGCAAAGGCCAGGTACTGGATGGCGACCCGGCGTTCGTGACCAACGATGAAGCCCTCGTCAAGAATCTAGGCCTCGACTACAAAGTGGTCTTCTCCGGTTCGGAAGCAGCATTGATCCAGTCGTTCCGTACGGCGGAGAAGAACAAGACGCCGCTGCTGGGGTACTTCTACGAGCCTCAATGGTTCCTTTCCGAGGTCCCCCTCAAGAAGGTCAGCCTGCCCGCCTACACTCCGGGCTGCGATGCCGACGCCGAGAAGGTGGCCTGCGACTACCCCGACTACAAGCTGAACAAAGTGATGGCCAAGAAGTTTGCGGACAGCGGTTCTCCCGCCGCGAAACTGCTCAAGGCCTTCTCATGGACCAACGCGGACCAGAACTCCGTCGCAACGGACATCCAGGGCGGCATGAAGCCCGATGCCGCTGCCAAGAAATGGGTCGATGCCCACCCGGATGTGGTGGCTGCCTGGCTCAAATAGTCCTTTCACGCTTGCTTTGAAGCTCCCCGGATCCCTGGATCCGGGGAGCTTCTTTTTTGCATTTCGGGCCGGGGTTCCACCCAAAGAACGCAACCATGTTGCAGTGAGTGCGCCGCCCTCCCCAACTAGCTCGCACTTGTTGTCGTTTTGAGCGTCCATGACGACATCTATTGCGAGACAGTTGGATAGTTACCGGAAGCCCTTGACGGTGATGCGCGACACATCTATTCTGGTGCAACAGCGTTGCGTTGAATGCAACCCCAAAGTTCTTGGTGGATTCATGAAAAACGAAACATCCTCCGTCGCAGCAATCCCGGGAAGCGCTCATGCCGGATCCAAAGGCGGATCCGACCTTCCCGATGCGACAGCCGCCCCGGGCGGCACACCAAAGCCAGCCAACAGCCACACAGTCAGTAAAGACACCCGACGCCGAGTCATCACTGCCAGCTTCATCGGCAACTTCGTCGAGTGGTTCGACTACGCCGTCTACGGCTACCTTGCCGGGATTATCTCGACCGTCTTCTTCCCCGCATCGGACCGGCAGACAGCCCTGCTCGCCACGTTCGGCGTCTTCGCCGTCTCCTTCTTTGTCCGTCCACTGGGCGGATTCATCTGGGGCCACATCGGTGACCGGCTCGGACGCAAACAGGCACTCTCCCTGTCGATCGTGCTCATGTCCGTGGCAACGTTCTGCATCGCACTGATCCCCGGCTACAACACCATCGGCGTCATGGCGCCGGTCCTCCTGCTGCTCGTCCGCGTTGTCCAAGGCTTCTCGGCAGCAGGCGAATACGCAGGTGCCTCAGCCTTCCTGGTGGAATACGCACCGGCCAGTCGACGCGGACTCTATGCCGCCGTCGTACCCGCCAGTACAGCGGCAGGCCTGCTGCTCGGATCCCTACTGGCGGCACTGCTCAGTTCGGTGCTGAGCAGCGATCAGCTCGGCGAGTGGGGCTGGCGCCTGCCCTTCCTCCTGGCAGCCCCGATGGGCCTGATTGGCCGCTACATCCGCACCAAACTCGAGGACACCCCGGCATTCCGCGAAATGGCCGCCAAAGACACCGCGGTCAAGGCTCCGGCCTTCGCGATGTTCAAGACGTACCGCAAGCAGCTGATCATTGCGACGGGCGCCGTGCTGCTCAACGCCGTCGGGTTCTACGTGATCCTCAGCTATATGCCCACGTACCTTTCCGAGGAGCTTCACTTCGGCGCAGCCGAATCGTTCCTGGCCACGACGATTGCCCTCCTCAGCTATATCGGATTCATTTTCCTGACCGGGATCGCATCGGACAGGTTCGGCCGCAAGCGCATGCTCATCACCGCTTCCGTGCTGTTCGTGGTGCTGACCGTTCCGGCGTTCATGCTCCTCGATACCGGCAATTTCCTGGTCATCGTCCTGGTGCAGATCCTGCTGGGCGCGATGCTTACACTCAACGACGGCACGCTGCCCAGCTTCCTCGCCGAGCTCTTCCCCACGAGGGTCCGTTACAGCGGCTTCGCCGTCAGCTTCAATCTCTCCAACGCCCTGTTCGGCGGCACCGCCCCGTTCATGGCAACACTCCTCATCGGCCTGACCCACAACCAACTGGCCCCCGGTTGGTACCTCGTGGCAGCCTCCGTCATTTCCCTCATCGCGGTCCTCTTCGCTGTGGAGACCTCCAAGAAGCCCCTGCAGCAGGACTGAAAACAACCCACCCATTGAAAGGAACACCACCCATGACCATCACCGAGAATGAAGCCGTCAACGACGTCACCAAGCTTGAGCGCCTCAAGGTCCTCAACAACGGAGAGAAGGTCTCCCTGACTTTCTCCGACGCAGAGTTTGAGCGACGCCTTGCGGGTCTTCGCCGGATCATGGCAGAGAAGGAACTGGACGCCGTTGTCCTGACCAGCTACCACTCCATCAAGTACTACTCCGACTTCCTGTTCACCTACTTCGGCCGCTCCTACGCCATGGTGGTCACGGCCGACGACACCGTCACGGTCACCGCCAACATCGACGCCGGCATGCCGTGGCGCCGCAGCTACGGGGACAACCTGGTCTACACGGACTGGCGCCGGGACAACTACATCTTCGGCATCCAGGAAGTGCTGCGCACCCGCGGGATCAACGTCCGGCGCCTGGGTGTCGAGGACGACTCCCTTCCCCTGGACAACCGCAACAAGATCCAGGCCGCCTTCCCCGGAGCGACCCTTGTGGACGTCGCCCAGGCCGCGATGCGCCAGCGCATGATCAAGTCCGCCGAGGAAATCGAGGTCATCAAGCACGGCGCCCGGATCGGCGACCTCGGCGGCGAGGCGATCCGCAACGCCATCACGGCCGGCATCACCGAGTACGAGGTGGCCCTGATCGGCACTGAAGCTATGGTCCACGAGATCGCCCGGACGTTCCCCGACTCCGAGATCCGCGACACCTGGGTGTGGTTCCAGTCCGGCATCAACACGGACGGCGCCCACAACTGGGCCACCACCCGCAAGATCCAGGAACACGACATCCTCTCGCTGAACTGCTTCCCCATGACCTCGGGCTACTACACGGCCCTGGAAAGGACCCTGTTTTACGGCGAACCCGATGCACGCTCCCTGGAGCTGTGGAACATCAACGTGGAAGTACACAAGCGCGGACTGGAACTCATCAAGCCCGGGGCGGTCTGCAAGGACATCGCCGCTGAGCTCAACGAGATCTATGTTTCGCATGGACTGCTCGCCAACCGCACCTTTGGCTACGGACACTCCTTCGGCGTCCTCTCGCACTACTACGGCCGCGAAGCAGGACTGGAACTGCGCGAAGACATCGATACGGTCCTCGAGCCAGGAATGGTGGTCTCCATGGAACCGATGATCACCGTCCTCGATGGCCAGCCGGGTGCCGGCGGGTACCGGGAACACGACATCCTGGTGGTCGGTGAGGAAGGTGCCGAGAACATCACCAAGTTCCCCTTCGGCCCGGAATACAACATCATCGGCGCCTGACCCCCACCCCCCACGGACATGCCCAGCCTTGCGCCCGAGCAGTGGACATATGGCTCATATGCTCATTGCTCCAGGCCGAGGCTGGGCATGTCCCCATTAAAAGAGCCATATAGTGACCATCATGACCCCAGCAGAACGTGAAACCCCGGCCAACGGCGATTCCAGAGGCGCTTCGGTACTTGAGAACGCCATTGCCGTACTCCGCAGCTTCACCGCCGAGGAACCCCTCCTGGGTGTCACCGAGATCGCCGGCAGGATCGGCTTGCACAAGAGCACGGTGTCCCGGATCCTCGCGACCTTCGAACAGGAACACTTGGTGGAGCGCGACCCCGAGTCCCGCCGTTTCCGGCTGGGCCTGGGGATGATCGCCCTTGCCGGGCCGCTCCTCGCCGAGCTGGAAGAGCGCCGGGTGGCCTATCCCGTGTTGCGCGAGCTGAGCGAACGGACAGGCGAGACGAGCGCCCTCATGGTGTGGAACGGGAGCGAATCCATGTGCGTGGAGCAAATCGCCAGCCGCCACCAGGTCAAGCACCTCGCACCGTTGGGTGCCCGCTACAACGAGGCGCTCAGCTCATCGGTGCAGGTCTTTCTTGCCGCCGAAGACGCCGACCGCGTCCGCAAGCTCCTCCGCAGCGGCTCCATCACATTGCCCGGTCTCGACGAGGAGTCCCTCGAGGCCTACCTGGTCCGGCTCCAGGAGTCTGTGACCCGGGGATGGGCCTTCAATTTCGGCGAAACGTCCATCGAAGAAGTCGGTGTTGCTTCGCCTGTCTTTGACCACCGCGGAGACATCGTGGCGTCCGTCCTCATACCTGCGCCGAAGTTCCGGGTCTCGCAGGACACCCTCGTCAGCCTCGGCGAGGCATGCCAGGATGCAGCACGCAAAGTCACCACTCGCCTGGGTGGCCGCGCCCCGCACTAGCCCGGCATCCCCGCATCGCACCGGACATGCCCCGCTCTGAACTCATGCAATGGACATGTCCACCAACCGTCCAGGGGACATGCCCAGCCCTAGGACTCAGCAGCGGGCATAATGCTTTCGCCGATAGGGACATGTCCAGCCTTGAAGTCCAAAGATGGGCATATTCGCAATATGTCCACTGTTCCAAGCCAGGGGTGGACATGTCCCTAAGTGCCGGGGCGGGACGGCGAGCCAAGGCTGGGCATGTCCCGTGTGAGGCGCCTAGCCCGCGACGACGGCGAGTGCTTCCTCGACGCTGTCCACCAGGAAGATCCGGCCCTCCATCACTTTCCCGGCGGCAAGGCTCTGCAACATGGGCCACGCCGGATACTTGTGCTCCCAGTGGTCGCGACCTACGAGCACCATGGGCGTGACGGTTTCCGGGGCGCCGTAGAAGTTCTCGCACGCGTCCTGGAAGATTTCCTGCACGGTGCCGGCGGAGCCCGGAAGGAACACGATCCCGCCGTTGCATAGCTCGAGCAGGATCGCCTCACGCATGGAGTTGGCGAAGTACTTGGCGATGTGTGTGGCGAAGAGGTTGGGCGGTTCGTGCCCGTAAAACCAGGTGGGGATGCCCAGCGACGTCGTTCCGCACGGATGTTGCCCGACGACGGCGGCCGCCGCCCGCGCCCACGCCGTCACCGAGGGGCGGAAACCCGGCACCGCTGCGAGCGATCGCAGCGCGACGGTGAAGTCGGCGTCGGGCAGGCCGCTCAAGTAGGCGCCCAAATTGGCGGCTTCCATGGCACCCGGTCCTCCCCCCGTGGCTACCGTGAAGCCCGACAGAGCCAGGAGCCGACCCAGCCGCGCGGCCTCGTGGAAGTCCGTGGTTCCGCGTTGTGCGGCGTGGCCGCCCATGACTCCCACGATCTTGTTCCCCGCGAAATCCCCGTTGCCCAGGAGCTCGTCCAGCGCATCCCCGATCGCGTGGTCGTGCAGCGCGGCGGCGAGGGTTGCATCCAGGCTGGTCCGCTGCCCAGGCATGATGCTCCAGTGATAGACCTGCGCGTCCAGGGTTGCTTCGTACTCCGTGGAGTCAATGTCCTCGTACAGTTCGGCGGCGCTGTAGAGGCTGCCCCGGTACGGGTTGAAGGGCACTCCGCGGAGTTTCGGAAAGATGAGGGCGCCGCGGCTGCGCAGGGAGTCCTCGACGCCGTCGTCGAAGGTACAGCCCAGGAAGATGGCGCCTTGCGGATCCAGCCTCTCGAGGTCCGTTCGTCGACCCCGCAGGTCCAGCGACTGGGCGTGCCATCCGTGCATCGTTGCGGCACCGGAGCTCAGCAGCTTGTCGAAATGGGCCACGCTCTCAATCTCGAGCGTGCGGGGACTGGGAGTCAGGGCGCGGGACGGATTCATGGCATCAGCGTAAGCCCGCGGTTCCCGTTGCGCAGGAGTCGACCGGCCAGTGCATCATGGAGGATGCAGACTTCCGAACAGCAAAGAAGCTTAAGGCCCCGGATCGGCATTCCTGTCCGCCTCAGCAGCTCTGAAAGCACGGATGCCCGCGTGGTCGAGGCGAATGAACTCTTCGACTGCATCGTCGAACTAATGCGCGACGCCGGTGCGGAGCCTGTGCTGCTGGACGCTTCCTTCACCGACGAAGCAGGTCCGCTGGCCGCCGAACTCCGATCCCTCAACGGGGTCTTGCTGCCCGGCGGTGGGGACCTGGATCCGCGACTCTACGGGGAAGAAGCGACCGACGCCTGCTATGACGTGAACCCGGACCAGGATCGCCTGGACTTGGCGGTGGTCCGTGGATCGCTCGACGCCGGTTTGCCCACCCTTGGCATCTGCCGCGGCCATCAGCTCCTCAACGTTGTCTATGGCGGGACGCTGATCCAGGACATGTACCCGTCTGCGGTGGAACACAACGGCGTGACCACGGCGGACGGTGGGCTCAGCGCCTGGGCGTGGCTCGACGTCGAACTTTCACCGGATTCCAAGGTGGCCGGGCTCTATGGCTCGCGCGACTCGGTGCGGATCGCTTCGGGACATCACCAGGCCGTGGCACGGGTGGGCGATGGCCTGGTGGTGACGGCGGTCGCAGAGGATGGGACAGTGGAGGCCCTCGAGGATCCGCAGCGCTGGGTGGCATCCGTGCAATGGCATCCCGAGGCCTCGCAGCTGCCTGAGGAGGAACGGCTCGCCCCGTTCAAGGCTTTCGTGGAGGTCTGCAGGACGCTGCGTCCGGTGGGGTGACCGAACTGGCCGCCTCCGCCGGCGGCAAGCAAAGTACTAGTTCCCGTGAACCTGACCGCTCCGGAATTCGTCTAATCAATGTGGCAAGCACATTCGCGCCACCGGACACGAGGAGCGGGGAACCAATCATGAGGAACAACCCCAAGGCCATGATGGTCATCGTTGGAGCGGCCGCCCTGATCGCCGTGGGCGGTTGCGGGGCATCCGGAACTGGTTACCAGGGCGCATCGTCAAGCCCGCCTTCTGCCGCCTCCTCGACTGCTCCGCCTTCCGGGACCTCCCAATCGCTCACCATTACCATCAAGGACTTCGGCTACCAAGGACCCGTGTCGGTCAGCCCGGGGGCCAAAATCACCGTGAAGAACGAGGACGCCCAGGCCCACACGGTCACCTCGGACGATGGAAAGGCGTTCGACGCTGCCGTCGATGGCGGGGGCGGGACAGCCCAGTTCACGGCGCCCACCACACCGGGCAGCTACCCTTACCACTGCGCCTATCACTCGAACATGCACGGAACGCTGGTCGTAAAGTGAGCACCCGTGAAGCGGCCCGCCGCAAGCCGATGAACCGCAGGCCGAGGGACATCCTGCTGCGACTGCTTATCGCGGCAGCCCTGGGCATCGACGCTGTAGTGCACCTCGATTTGGCCTCCGGCTACCAATTGGGTGCGCCTGGTGGAATCGGGGAAGGCAACCTGTTTCGGCTCGAGGCCGCTGTTGCAATCCTCGTCGGCCTGTATGTCCTGATCCGCGGCAGTCGGCCGGCCTACGCGGCCGCGGTGGTAGTTGCTGGAAGCGCCTTCATAGCCGTCCTCCTCTACCGATATGTCGACATACCTGCCATCGGTCCGCTCCCGTCCATGTACGAGCCCGTATGGTTTTTCGAGAAGACCCTCAGCGCGGCCGCCGAGGGACTGGGCGCGGTGCTTGCCGCCGTCGGCTACGTCCGTCAACGCGCAAGCGCCCGACGCCGCCGCTGAAAACGCCCGACGCCGGATGGCACCGGACGCAGAAAGGCCCACCCGCGTTGTGGCAATTGATGCCTCGTCCTGATGTCTGGACATGTCCCTACAAAACCTGTGACAAGGCACGATAAACGCACCTCCGGCACCCTTGACCCGCGCAATGCTCCTGCTATCATCAGTAAAGCAGTATGTCCTATCAAGCGAACATGAGCGGACATGCTTGCAACTTCCGGGACAGTCCCGGAATGCGAGGGAGCATGCAATGGCGAATCAACTTGGCCTCACTATCGACCGTTCTTCCCCTGTGCCTTTGTACCATCAGGTGGTCCAGGGCATCGAGGCCGCCATCCACAGCGGAGTGTTGGAGCCCGGAAGCCGTTTGGACAACGAGATTGACCTCGCCGCCCAGCTGAACCTGTCCCGGCCCACGATGCGCAAGGCGATGGACGAGCTCGTCCGCTCGGGCCTGTTGGTCCGCAAGCGCGGCGTCGGCACGCAGGTGGTGTCGAGCCAGGTCCGCCGGCCCCTGGAACTCTCCAGCCTGTACGACGACCTGACCAACAACGGCAAGAAGCCCACCACGCAGGTCCTCAGCTTCTCGCACATGGAGGCGGACGCAGCCACGCTGACCGCACTCCAGCTTCCGGCCGGTTCCAAGGTCTACCACTTCACCCGCCTGCGCAAAGTGGGCGGTAAGCCGCTGGCGCTCATGGAGAACTGGGTCCGCGACGACATAACCTCCATGGACGAATCCATGCTCCAGGCAGAAGGCCTCTACGCCATCCTCCGCCGCGGCGGGGTCAACTTCCGCCTCGCCTCGCAGCGGATCGGCGCCATGATCGCCAACGACTACCAGGCACCGCTCTTGGAGGCGGAGGTCGGCTCGGCTTTGGTCACCATGGAGCGCACCGCCGTCGACGACACCGGACGCATGGTCGAGACCGGCCACCACGTCTATCGGGCCGATTCCTACAGCTTTGAAATGACACTCGTACAGCGCTAACGCAAGGACATAACTTCATGGCCAACTGGGTCTATCCACTGGGAACCGCCAACGACGGCGATTGGGACATCTCGCTCGGAACCTCCGATTCCGCGTTGACTGTGGACGGTTGGGCCCACACGGGGCTCAAGGTGGCCACGCTCGCCGCGGGCGCCGCCGTCGAGCTTCCCGCCGCAGCAGAAGAGCGGATCGTGGTTCCGCTCAACGGCGCCTTCACAGTGACGGTCGACGACGTCGACTATCCCCTTGCTGGGCGGGCGTCGGTTTTCCACGGCCCCAGCGATGTCCTGTATTCCGGCACGAACGCCGCTGTCACCATCAGTTCGCCCGACGGCGGCCGCGTCGCCGTCGCGACGGCCCCGGCCAACGCGTCGTACCCCACTAGGCTGGTGACCGCCGCGGAGACCCCCGTTGAGCTGCGCGGAGCAGGCAACTGTTCGCGCCAGGTCCATAACTTCGGCACTCCCGCCGCCCTCGAGGCCGACCGCTTCATCGTCTGCGAAGTGCTCACGCCCGCGGGCAACTGGTCTTCCTATCCCCCGCATAAGCATGACGAGGAAAAGGACGGCGAAACGCAGCTCGAGGAGATCTACTACTTCGAGACCCGCGTGGCCGACCCCTCCGGTGCACCTGCTGACGCCGACGCGATCGGCTACCAGCGCGTCTACGCCTCCGATGAGCGCCCGATCGACGTTGCCGCAGAGGTTCGGACCGGCGACGTCGTTCTTGTTCCCTATGGCTGGCACGGCCCCGCCATGGCCGCTCCCGGCTACGATTTGTACTACCTGAACGTCATGGCCGGCCCGGGACCCGTGCGCGAATGGCTCATCAGCGACGACCCCCACCACGGGTGGGTACGGCAGAGCTGGGACGGACAGGACATCGACCCCCGCTTGCCGTTCGGCGCCTAAAGGAGCTCCCACACCCAACTGACTAGCAGTTGTTGTCGTTCTGGGCCTCCAAAACGACAACAACTGCGAGCCAGTTGGGGCCTGTAATCGCTTAACTTGCCTACGCCGTCACGAGTGCCACTCTGACCGGGACCCCGCTCGCGAGCGACTCCTGCGCCGCATCCGCCACCCGGGAAGCCGCGACGGCGTCCTCCGGAGTGCACGGGTTCTCCCGTTGGCCCAGGACCAGTTCAACGAAGGCTGCCATTTCAGAGCGATAGGCCTGGTCGAAGCGTTCGGCGAAGGTCTTGTGAGGTTCTCCGGACGGGAACGCTACGCCGGTCTCGGCTGATTCCATGGCTGTCTGCTCGTCCAGGCCAACCATGAGGGAATGCTTCGAGCCTTGGATTTCGAGTCGGACGTCGTGTCCAGCACCGTTGTAACGCGTTGCCGACACGGTGCCAACCGTCCCGTCGTCGAACGTGATCAGAGCCAAGGCCGTGTCCACATCGCCCACTTCGCCGATGGCGGGATCGCCATTGTTGGAACCCTTGGCATTGACCTCCACGATTTCGCGGCCGGTCAACCAGCGCAGGATGTCGAAGTCGTGGACCGAGCAATCACGGAACAGCCCGCCGGACGTCGCCAGGAACTCCACGGGCGGCGGAGCCATATCGCAGGTCACCGCGCGCAGCGAGTGGATCCACCCGAGTTCTCCGGCTTGGTAGGCGCGCTTGGCCTCGAGGTAGCCGGCATCGAAGCGACGTTGGTGGCCGATCTGCACCACACCATCGTTGGCACGGATATGTTCCAGGACAGGCAGCGACTCGGCCACATTCATGGCCACGGGCTTCTCGCAGAACACCGGAATACCGGCGTCCACTCCCGCGCGGATCAGTTCCGGGTGGGTGCCCGTTCCGGTCGCGATGACCAGCCCATCCACTCCGGACGCGATCAAGGCCTCTACCGAGGGCAGGAATTGGGCTCCGAGCCCCGCCGCGATCCGACGGGCATGTTCTTCGGCTACATCCGTGAGCCGCAACTCCACCTTGATGCCCTGCGCATTCAGTTCCCCGTTGAGGGCTGCAATGTTGTTGGCGTGCATCACGCCGATCCGCCCTACCCCAACCAGCCCGAGAACGACGTCCTTCATAGTGCTACCTCCGTTGAAAAAGCTGAGCTGTCCAGGGACTCTTCGGCGTCAACCGTGAACGCCCGGCGGAACGCCTCAAGCGCCGCCATGTCGTCGCCTCTGGTCCATGCCTCCATGCCGACGGTGCCTTCGTAGCCCGCAGCCGCGAGCGCACGGGCAACAGCCGGATAGTTGATTTCACCGGTCCCGGGCTCGCAACGGCCCGGGACGTCCGCCACCTGGATCTCGCCGATGTGCGGCAGGGCGGTGCGGACCAGCTCAATGAGGTTCCCCTCCCCCAATTGTGCGTGGTACAGGTCCAGCATCATCTTCACGTTGGGGTGTCCGGCCGCCTCCACGAGCGTCAGGGTGTCCTTGGCCCGCGCCAGCGGAATTCCGGGGTGGTCCAGCACGGTGTTGAGGTTTTCGAGGCAGAACGTCAGTCCGTGCTTTTCCCCGAGCGCGCCAAGGCGCTCCAAAGTCCGGGCACCCGTGATCCACATGCTGCCGTTGGACCGGTAGACGGGACGGGCTGCTTTGCCGTCGATGAGCTCGGCCGAGTGCACCACCATGCGGCTGACGCCGAGTTCCAAGGCGGTCGGAATCAGCGTTTCGGCGGTCCTCACCACATCGTCGGCGGTTTCGGCGTCAACCAAGCTCCCCGAGGTGTACCCGGTCATGGAGGAAAAGACCGCGCCGCTCGACTTCAGTGCCGCAATGTCCTTGCTCCTCGAGTCCCAGAGTTCGACGTCGAATCCCGCCTCGTGGATCCGGCGTACCCGTTCGGTGAACGGCAGCTCCGTAAAGACCATTTCGGCGCACACTGCGAGCCGCATCAGACACCGGCCTTGCTGTTGCTTGAAACAGCCGTGACCGCCACGGGTCCGCCGCGCTGGACCGATTCGATGCACGCCAGCGCCATCGCCAAGGCGCGCCGCGCGTCAGCAGCTCCTGGGGTGAGGGTGAAGGCGCCCGACGGCGGCTGCGTGCCATCGCGGCGCGCGCGGACTGCCGCCGCGAAGTCCACGAGTTCGTCAGTGTAGGCATCGCGGAACAGTTCCACGTTGAGCCTCGGGGTTTCGGCCGAGAGGCCCTCTGCCGTGTACCTCAGGGCAGCCGTTTCAGTGGGCCGTCCTGCCTGGACCATGCCCTTGGAGCCGAAGACTTCGCCCCGGACGTCGTAGCCGTAAAGAGCGCTGAAGTTGGCTTCCGCCACTGCCAAGGCTCCATTGCTGTAGCGGACAGTGACCACGGCGGTGTCCAGGAATCCCTGGTCACGCAAGCCCGGTTCCACCAAAGCATCCGCGACGGCGTAGACCTCCACCGGCTCGGCGCCTTCGTTGAACCAGTTCAGCGTGTCGAAATCGTGGATGAGGGTTTCCAGGAAGATCGTCCAGGCCGGAATCCTGGCTGCGTGTCCGATGCTCCCGGTGCCTGGATCCCTCGTCAACGAGCGCAAGAGCTGCGGCTCCCCCACAATCCCTTCGGCCAGGTCCTTCTTGGCGGCCTGGAAGTCAGTGGCGTAGCGGCGGTTGAAGCCGATCTGGAAATGTACCCCTGCCGTTTCGACGGCGAGGAGCGCGGCGTCGAGCTCTTCGAGGCTCTGCCCCGCGGGCTTTTCGCAGAACACGTGTTTGCCGGCTGCCGCGGCCTGGGCGATCAGGGAAGCGTGGAAGCGCGCCGGGCTGGCAATGATCACGGCGTCGATGTCCGGATCGGCCATGATGTCGGCTGCGTCTGCGGTGACCTTCGCCGTACCAAGCTGGGCAGCCAGGGACGCGGCGGAGTCCACGTTGGGATCGGCGATGGCGGCAAGGACCGCGCCGGGAACCCTGCGGGCTATGCTTTCGCCGTGGAACGCTCCCATCCAGCCGCAGCCTATGAGGCCAAGCCGCACAGGCGTGGGAAGTTCGGCTGAATGCTGTTCGATGTAGGCCATGGGCCGGTCCTTTCGATAGTCAGTACAACAATTGCTCAGGCGGGCGCGTTGCCTTCGCCCGGGAATTCAATGCCTGTTTGGCGGCGGATTTCATCCGCGACGTCCATCGTCCGGATGGAGGAGGCCAGGGGCCGTTGTCGGGTTTCCGTGTCACCGGCGGCGATGGCGCGGGCCACCGCGGCGGCTTCGTAGTGCAAGCCTTCCAAATGGCCGCCCGCCGCTTCGTTGTAGCGAAGCCGCGTGCCGTCCGGAAACCGGACCTCGAAACCGCCGGGCATGTTGAAGGGGCCATCGATCGTCAACGTGGCCTCGGAGCCAACGATCGTGGCCATTGTGGGGGTGAAATTATGCAGGTGCGTATTAATCACGGCCTGGCTTCCGCCCGGGAATCGCAGGATGGCGGAGAGCTGGGCGTTGACACCGGCTTCGTGGGGCTGGCCGAAAGCGCTCAACTGCTCGGGGGCACCCAGGACTTCGGTGATGAGGGCCAGCGGGTAGGTGCCCAGGTCCAGCAAAGGTCCGCCTGCCAAGGCAGGGTCGAAGATGCGGTGGCTGCGTTCGAAGTGCTCGCCGTATTCCGCAAGGACCGTTGTCACGGTGCCCAGCATCCCGCCGTCGAGCACTTGCCGGATCACGTCGAACTTCGGAAGGAAGAAGCTCCACATGGCCTCGGCGGCGAAGACGCCGGCTGCCCTTGCCCGCGCGGCGATATCGCGCGCCTGCGCAGCGTTCAGGCCGATCGGCTTCTCGATGAGGACGTGTTTGCCCGCGTCGATGGCGAGGACTGCAGCCGCGTGGTGGAAGTTGTGTGGAGTGCACACGTAAACGATGTCTATGTCCGGAGCCGTAGCCAGCTCTTCGTAGCTTCCATAAGCGGCGGGTAGGCCGAAAGCGTCCGCGAACGTCTTGGACCGCTCCAAGGAACGGGAGCCGACGGCGGCAATCACTTGCGTTGAATAGGCCTGCACCGACTCGGTGAAGCGTTCGGCAATCCACCCCGGGCCCATGATCCCCCAACGCAGCGCTGGCGCGTCACGGGAATCCGGCACACGGGACACCGGAAGGCCGGACTCCGGCAGGCTGGATGAAACCATCAGTAGACCACCTTCGCGTAGGCTCCGTCGCTGTGGAGTGAGCGGATCATGGCCTGGGCGAGCTGCGACGCGCGCAGGCCATCCTCACCCGTGGCGAGCGGTGCAGGCTCCCCCTTTTCGAGGGCTGAAATCCAGGCCTGGAGTTGCAGGCGGTATGCGTCGGCGAAACGGGGACGCCAATCGGCGGGGATTTCGGTACTGCGCCTCCCCTCGTGCCGGACATCGAGGGCGGCTGGTTCGGGCAGTGCCGTGGTGCCGAACTCCGACACGACCTCGCACCGGGTGGTGTAGCCATACTGCGCGTTGAGGAAAAGTTCGAGCGTGGCAAGGGTGCCGTCGGCCGCTCGCAGGAGCATGAAGGCGGGATCCCGCAGGTCACCGGTACTGTGCCGGGAGCTCCGCCCCGACTGCCAGGACACCTCGGTGATGGGCGAATCCAGCAGCCAAGGGATGATGTCGAGCTCGTGGATGGCCGAGTTGGTGATGGCGGACTCCGAGCTCGCGCCGGTTCCCGCGGAGGCGGTCCGGCTGGTGCAGTGGACCTGCAAAGGCTCGCCGTGCGTGCGTGCCCGGGTCGCTTCGCGCAGCGCGACATAACCGGGATCGAAGCGCCTCATGAAGCCCATCGACAGCAGCCGGGCACCCGTTGCGGCCAGGAGGTCGGCTTCTGCCTCCACGACTTCATGGCTTTCCAGGAGCGTGGGGGCCAACGGCTTTTCGCACAGTACTGGGGTCATTGCCTCAAAGCACTCCAGCACGAGTCCCGCATGGGTTGAGTCATGGGAAGCGACGACGACGGCGTCAACGTCGCTGGAGTTGATCAGTTCGGAGGGATCGGTGGTGATGCGCGCGGATGGCGGGGCCGCGGCTGCCGCACGTCCGGCGTCGAGGTCTGCCACGAAGGTGACTTCGGCGCCGCTGATGGTGGTGGAGAGGTTCCTGATGTGGTCTGCGCCCATAACGCCGGCGCCGATAACGCCTACCCGGATCGGCATGCTGTCTTCCCGTCTACTACTTCGTGCGCATTCCTGCGGTGGCATGGCGGGCGGGGGCCCATCCGCTCTATCTGGCGGACCCCCGTCTCCATCCGCGCTGTCCCCGCGTTAGGCGTGCCGCGGGGTGTTTTCCCTTGAGGTGTCGGCAACGTCGGTGACTTCTGTTACCCCGGCGACTTCGGCTTGGACTTCCTTGAGGGCTTGGGTGTGTCCGCCGAGTTGTTCGAGTTCGTGGGCGAGTTCGGCC
>NZ_MTPV01000078.1:0-65640 GCF_002009585.1 Arthrobacter sp. SRS-W-1-2016
GCGAAAACAAGGAAAACACGTCCCAAGTACTAGCTGTTGAGCTCCCAATGAACCCGGATCGCCTCCGCGACCGGCCCGGTGTTGCCCTCACAATTGCCGAAGACAGATTCCTGCGCCTTTGCATCGTCAACCAATCCGCTGCCGTCAATGCACCTGAAGTATCCGCGACACGCGGGACCCATATCACCCGCTGCGCGAAGCCCCGCCGGTGCCGGCGGAACTGCGTGGCAGAGGCGGGTAACCAAGTACGACGGGCACAGCGCAGGGGACTAGTATTGAAGTTACTTGGTCAATGTGACCTGGAAATCCGGTGCGCGCTGTGTGTGGCCCCTGTCCGCCTGCGCCCCCGGCCAAGGTCTTCTATCTACCCATAGGGGTTTTTGTGTCTACACCTGATGTAAGCAACGAAGCCGGTTCGTCCGCAGCCAGCGTTACGGGCAGCAACCGCGTCAAGCGCGGCATGGCCGAGATGCTCAAGGGCGGCGTCATCATGGACGTCGTCAACGTCGAGCAGGCCCGCATCGCCGAAGATGCCGGTGCCGTGGCCGTCATGGCGCTCGAGCGCGTTCCCGCCGACATCCGCGCCCAGGGCGGCGTGTCCCGCATGTCGGACCCGGACATGATCGACCAGATCATCGCCGCCGTGTCCATCCCCGTCATGGCCAAGGCCCGGATCGGGCACTTCGTCGAGGCACAGGTCCTGCAGTCCCTCGGTGTTGACTACATCGACGAGTCCGAGGTCCTGACCCCCGCCGACTACACCCACCACATCGACAAGTGGAACTTCACCGTTCCCTTCGTCTGTGGTGCCACCAACCTCGGCGAGGCGCTGCGCCGCATCAACGAGGGCGCGGCCATGATCCGCTCCAAGGGCGAGGCCGGCACAGGCGACGTCTCCAACGCCACCACCCACATGCGACAGATCCGCGCCGAGATCCTCCGCCTCTCCACCCTGCCCGAGGACGAACTCTACGTCGCGGCCAAGGAACTGCAGGCACCGTACGAACTCGTCAAGGAAATCGCCGCCACCGGCAAGCTCCCCGTCGTCCTCTTCACCGCCGGCGGCATCGCCACCCCGGCCGACGCTGCCATGATGATGCAGCTCGGCGCGGACGGCGTGTTCGTCGGCTCGGGCATCTTCAAGTCCGGCAACCCGGCCCAGCGTGCCGCCGCCGTCGTGAAGGCCACCACCTTCTTCGACGACCCCGACGTCATCGCCAAGGTCTCCCGCGGCCTGGGCGAAGCCATGGTGGGCATCAACGTCGAGGAAATCCCCGAACCCCACCGCCTCGCCGAGCGCGGCTGGTAAATCCCAGTTAACCGGCGCGCTCTGTTGGCGCGCCGGACGGCGCGGATGTCTGCGCGCTTGGTTGGTGCACCGGACGGCGCTGATCCTCGGCGCGCTATTCCCCGCTCCCGGTTGGCGGGCAGGCAGGCCCCGATCCTCTGCGTGCTATTCCCCGCGTTTCGCTGCCGCGGCTTTGCCGCGACTCCGGGCGGGGGCCCTTTTACGCACGCTGCCGGATCAGTGCCCGCCTCAATGCAGTGCGGCTTAGTACGACGCCGGCCGGTCGCCTTTTCGGTGACCGACCGGCGTCGTGCGTTAACCCAACTGACTCGCAGTTGTTGTCGTTCTGAGGCTCCAAAACGACAACTACTGCGAGTCAGTTGGGTCGGCCGGCCACGCTACTGGAGGCCGCGACGCTTCAGGAGCGGATCGAGGGCGGCATCGCGGCCACGGAGCGTGCGGAAGGATTCCAGCGGATCCCGGCTGTTGCCACGGGAGAGCAGCTCCGAGCGGAATCGTTCGCCGTTCTCGCGCAGCAGCCCGCCGTTTTCCGTGAACCAGTCCACCGTTTCCGCGTCCAGCACTTCACTCCAGATGTAGGAGTAGTACCCGGCAGCGTAGAAGTCCCCGGCGAAGATGTGCTGGAAATACCCCGTGCGGTACCGGGGCGGTATGAGGGAGTGCGCCACGCCTGCGGCTGCCAATGCCTTGGCCTCGAAGTCCTGAGCATCCTGCGGAACACCGTCCACGTCCAGGACATGCCAGGCCAGGTCCAGGAGGGCTGCGCCGAGGTACTCGGTGGTGGCGAAACCCTCGCCCCAGAGCCTGGACTCGTTGAGGCGGTCAATGGTGTCTTGGGGGAGCGGCTCTCCGGTGGCGTAGTGGCGCGCGTAGTTGCCGATGATTTCCGGCCACATGATCCACATCTCGTTGACCTGCGACGGATACTCGACGAAGTCCCGGGGGACCGAGGTTCCGGAGAACCGCGGATACGTGACGTTGGAGAAGAGCCCGTGCAGGGCATGGCCGAACTCGTGGAACGTGGTGCGGACTTCGTCCAGGGTGAGCAGTGTCGGTTCTCCGGCCGGCGGTTTGGAGATGTTCAGGTTGTTGATGACCACCGGCTTGGTCCCCAGCAGTGCTGATTGTTCGACGAGCGAGTTCATCCAGGCGCCGCCTCGCTTGGAGTCCCGCGCGTAGTAGTCGCCCAGGAAAAGGCCGAGCTCGGAGCCGTCCTCGTTCCGTACCTCCCAAACGCGGACGTCGGGGTGGTACCCCTCAAGGGTTTTCCGCTCGTGGAAAGTAATCCCGAAGAGGCTCGTAGCTGCGAAGAACACGCCGTCCACGAGTACCCGGTCCAATTCGAAATAGGGCCGCAGCAGCTGTTCGTCCACCTCATACTGCTCCCTCCGGACCTTCGAGGAGTAGTACGCCCAGTCCCACGCTTCCAACGGGTGCCCCGCACTCGCCGCCAAGGCAGCCGCTTCGGCGTCGGCGTTGCGGATAGCGGCAGGGGCGAGGCGGTTCAGCATCGTCTGTACGGCCGCGAAATCAGGGGCAGTCTGGCGTTCCAGGACGAGTTCGGCGTAGTTGCCGAACCCGAGCAGGCCCGCCTTCTCGGCCCTCAAACGCACCATCGCCTTCGCCAGTTCCATGACGTCCAGGCTGCCGCCGTCGCTGCCTCGCGCAATGGATGCCTCATACAGGCGACGGCGAAGCTCGCGGTTCTGCAAAGAAGCCAGAGCAGGCTGGTTGCTCGGCTGTATGAGGGTCAGGACGTATTTCCCCTCGTGCCCGGCAGTGCGTGCTGCCTCCGCGGCACTGGCAATGTCGTCCGCAGGGAGGCCCGTAAGTTCCGTGGCGTCCTCCACCACAAGCGCGGCGTCCTTCATGGCTTCCTTGACGCGTTGCCCGTACTCCGTTCCCAAACGGGAGAGTTCCGCATTGAGGCTTTTGAGCTTTTCCTGGTCAGCCGGATCAAGGTGGATCCCCGACTGGCGGAATTCCCGGAGGTACTCCTGGACCAGCCGGAGGGATTCGTCATCGAGGCCCGAGGTGTCCACGGCTGCGAAACGTTCGTACAGTCCGCGATTGAGGTAGACAGCGTCCTGGTGGCTCGCGAAACGGGGAGACAGCCCGGTTTCGAGTTCCCGGATGGCGTCGGAGGCGTCGGCGGAAACCAGGGTGAAGAAGGCTGCGGCGGCCCGCTCCAGCAGCCGGCCGGAGCGTTCCATCGCCACCGCCGTGTTTTCGAAGGATGCAGGCTCCGGATTGTCCACGATGGACTGGATCTCGGCCAGATGCTCAGCGAGGCCCGCTTCAACGGCTTCGGCGTAGTGGTTGTCCTGGATCGTTGCGAAGGGCGGCAATCCGAAGGGAAGGGTGCTCGGCTCCAAGAGAGGGTTCGTCATGAAGCAACCCTTTCATGCGAGATCCCCGCCCACAACGCTTTTCCTCGTGTTAGCGCGGTCGCCGCGCCGCATGTTCGCGCGCGAGGCGGGCAAAGTCGTCGTCGGGCGTTCCGGGGACGAAAGTACCGTACTTGCGTTCGACGGCGGTTCGGATCAGGAAATCGGCGATGGCAGGATTCTTGGGCAACAAGGAACCGTGCAAGTAGCTGGCAACAACATTCCGGTGCCTGGCACCCTCGTGGTTGTCCTTGCTGTTGTTGCCGGCACCTTTGGACACGGTGCCGAGGGGCTCGACACCGGGGCCCAGCGAGGTTTGTCCGCTGTGGTTCTCGTAGCCGAGGATTTCCCCGAACTCGGACGAGGTGAGGGTGACATTCCCGATGAGGCGCTCGTCGGTGCCGACCGTCTCGACGTCAAGGATGCCGATGCCCGGGATGACAGGGCCGCTCTTCGTCTTGAAAAACTTGCCGAAGAGTTGGTAGAGCCCGCAAATAACCAGCATGGGCGTTCCGTCCTCGGCCATCTCGCGGAGTTGCTCGGCGCGTGCCTGGAGATCTTCCTGGATGACTACCTGGCCGCTGTCCTGCCCGCCGCCGCCCACAATGAGGTCGACATCCTCGGGAAAGTCGTCACCCACGTTGTATTCAAGGAGTTCAGGCGTGTAGCCGTGCCAAAGCAGGCGCTGCCGCAAGACGAGCGCGTTTCCCCAGTCCCCGTAGATGTTCATCTCACGGGGGTACAACTGCAGGACCCGGATGGTGCCCTTGCTGGCGTGGGGGGCGGTGTCTTCGGCCGGGGTCATGAGACCACCTCTACTGTGGTGATTTTGGAGAGTTCGCGCCGGATGGCCAACATCGCGGTGTAGGTGCAGAACACGCGTTTCGGCTTGCCGGCCGAGCCCCGGATGAATTCAGCCAACGCCGCAGGGATGTCGGTGTTCACTGAACCGAAACGGACCTCGTCGTACTGCAGGCGCAGGGCCATGTCGTAGGCACGGACACCGGTGAGGACTTCGACGCCATCCTCGCGCAGGGAGTCGAACTCAACGTCCCAGAGCCACGACATGTCGCGGCCGTCGGCGTAGTTGTCGTTGATGGCAATCATGGACGCGTAGCCCTTCGCCGGGAAGGACTTGAGGCCCAGGCGGAAACCACTCGGGTTCTTCACCAGGACCAACTCAAGAGGCTGGCCATCCACCGTCAGGCTTTCCCCGCGGCCGAACGCCGGAGCCACCTCGGAGAGCGCCTTGACGAGCTTCGCGGCATCGCCGGGCCTGCCGCTTGCCCCGGTGATGCTCCTGGCCAGAACCAAGGCGGCGGCTGCATTGAAGATGTTGTAGACGCCGCGGAGCTTCATGTGGGTCGCGACGCGGGTTCCGTCGAACTCGAAGTCGGCGTCGTCGGCACCCACCCGGCGGAGTACGACGTCGGCCTCCGGGGAGGCGGGCACGTTACCGAGGGGTCTGGTTCCCGGAGCCGCGGCCCGCATGTCGTCGTCGTTCGGGAAGGTGCTGCGGAGCGATTGGTCCAATCCGAAGTAGAGCACCTCGGGGCCGCTGACGGCTGCTGCGATACGGGCGACCCGGGGATCCTCGCGGTTCAAGACCACGGTGCCTGTAGTTCGCTCGGCGATGCGCTGGAGAAGCAACGCGGTGGCGTCGATTTCGCCGAAGCGGTCCAGCTGGTCCCGCAGGACGTTGAGGAGAAGGCAGTAGCGCGGCGGCACTTTGTTCACGAAATGCACGGCATGGGCCTCGTCGAGTTCCAACACCGCGACGTCGGCGTCCAGCCTGCCGCGCCAGTCCACCTCACCCAGGAGCGCAGCTGCCACTCCCCGGGTGAAGTTGCTGCCCGTCCGGTTGGTGAAGACCTTGAGGCCTTGGCTTTCCAGGAGTTCCACGACCATTTTGGTGGTGGTGGTCTTGCCGTTGGTCCCGCTCACCACAGCCACACCGTGGGGGAGCGAGGACAGCGTCCTCTGCATGAAGCCGGGGTCGATCTTCTCGACCACGAGGCCCGGCAAAGCCGAACCCCCGCCGCGAAGCCGGGACACAGCACGGACCAGCTTGCCGAGCGGAACGGTGAACGAAAACATGCTCTGTAATATATCCCAGTTGGTGCATAAACCACGTGCCGCAAGCCTGCAGTGCCACCACCGGGGCAAGGCCTGCAGCGGCGGCGCATTATGATGGTCGAATGACCAATCCCCCTTCCGAGGCGTCATCAAGCGTGGGCACGGGCCTGCGCATCGGCGTCCTCGCACTACAAGGCGATTTTCGTGAGCACATCCACGCCGTCGAAGCGGCCGGCGCCACCGGCGTCGGCATCCGGCGTCCGGCGGAACTCGACGACATTGACGGCCTCATCATTCCCGGCGGCGAGTCCACCACCATCGACAAGCTGGCGCGGATCTTCGAACTCGCGGATCCGATCCGTAAGCAGATCGCGTCCGGGCTGCCGGTCTATGGGTCCTGCGCCGGAATGATCCTCCTGGCAGACGACATCGCCGATCCCGCCACGGACCTCGCCGGGAATCCGCAGCAGACTTTCGGCGGGTTGGACATCACGGTCCGCCGCAACGCGTTCGGCCGGCAGCGTGAGTCTTTCGAAACCGACCTTGACTTCAAGGGCCTCGAGTTCAGCGCCGGCGAGTCCGGAGTCGACCCCGTCCATGCCGTCTTCATCCGGGGGCCATGGGTGGAGCGCGTCGGTCCGGGCGTCGAAATCCTTGCCCAGGTGGAACCGGGAAAAGCCAGCCACACGGACACTTTGCACGGGTTGGCTAGAATTGTTGCAGTGCGCTCAGGTCGGTTGCTGGCCACCTCCTTCCACCCGGAAGTGACTGGGGAGAAGCGCGTGCATGAATTGTTTATTCGAATGATCAGAGGGGAAGTTTAAAGCATGTCAGGCCACTCCAAATGGGCGACGACCAAGCACAAGAAGGCCATCCTCGATAGCCGCCGGGCCAAGTCGTTCGCCAAACTGATCAAGAACATCGAAGTAGCGGCCCGCATGGGCGGACCGGACCTTGCCGGCAACCCGAGCCTGGAACTAGCCGTAACCAAAGCCAAGAAGACGTCGGTCCCCGCTGACAACATCGACCGCGCCATCAAGCGCGGAGCCGGGCTCACCGGCGAAGTGGTCGACTACACGGAAATCATGTACGAAGCCCGCGGCCCGCAGGGTTCAGCCCTCCTGATCGAGTGCCTCACGGACAACAAGAACCGTGCCGCCTCCGAGGTCCGGCTGGCCATCTCCCGCAACGGCGGCACCATCGCCGACCCCGGCTCCGTGAGCTACCTCTTCACCCGCAAGGGCGTCGTCAACCTGCCCAAGAACGGTCTCAGCGAAGACGACATCCTGATGGCCGTGCTCGACGCAGGCGCCGAGGAAGTCAAGGACAGCGGCGACAACTGGGAAATCCACTCGGAACCCACCGATCTGCAGGCCATCCGCGAAGCCCTCAAGGAAGCCGGCATCGAATACGAGACGGACGAAGCTGAATTCGTCCCGTCCATGCAGGTACCGCTTGACCTCGACGGTGCCAAGAAGTTCATGAAGCTCGTCGACGCCCTCGAGGATCTCGACGACGTGCAGAACGTCTACACCAACGCGGACATGAGCGAGGAAGTCCAGGCTGCGCTCGAAGCCGAGTAATGCTTTTTGCGACATAGCCTGACAACCAACAGGGAGGCCCGGACTTGACTCTTCGCGTACTAGGAGTCGATCCGGGCCTCACCCGTTGCGGCATCGGAGTGGTCGACGTCGAACGGAACAGGCGCGCCACCATGGTGGCCGTCTGCGTCGTGGGAACCTCCCCGGAACAATCATTGGACCAGCGCCTGCTGGTCATCGCCAAGGCCATCGACGAATGGCTGGACCTGTACAAGCCAGACGTTCTTGCGGTCGAACGGGTCTTCTCCCAGTTGAACGTCAGCACTGTCATGGGCGTGGCCCAGGCGTCCGGGGTGGTCATCGCGGCGGCAGCGCGGCGCGGCATCCCGGTGGCGCTCCACACGCCGTCGGAAGTCAAAGCCGCCGTCACGGGAAGCGGCACCTCCAACAAGGAGGCGGTGACCAAGCTCATCACCAAGATCCTGCGCCTGGACGCCCCGCCCCGTCCGGCCGACGCCGCGGACGCGCTGGCCCTCGCCGTCACGCACGCGTGGCGGGCCGGGAGCGGCGCCGCCGTTGCCACCACCGGACCGGGGAGCAGCGCGCTCACGCCGGCCCAGCGGGCATGGGCGGAAGCCGAAGCGAAAGCGCGCCGCGCCCGGTAATTGTCGGCGGCCCTTGCTAGGGTATTCGTAGATATGTTCGGATAGCCCCCGCGTGTTGGATGCAAGCGCAGCATGCACGGGGCAGTACTTCAGGAGCCGGGTCTTGATCAGTTTTCTCCGCGGAACCGTGGCACACGTCAGTCTCTCCACGGCCGTCATCGATCTCAACGGTGCCGGAATGAGCGTCTACGCCACGCCCCAAACCCTCAGCCACCTGCATGTCGGCGAGGAAGCGAAGCTGTTCACTTCGTTGATCGTCCGGGAGGACTCCCTGACGCTCTTTGGTTTCTCGAACGACGACGAACGGGAAGTTTTCGATGTCCTGCTCAGTGTGAGCGGTGTGGGACCGCGGCTGGCCCTCGCAGTCCTCGCCGTCCATGAGCCCGAGGCGATCCGCGTCGCCGCCCATTCCGGTGACGCCAAGTCATTCACCAAGGTGCCAGGCATCGGGCCGAAGGTGGCCGGCCGGATCGTCCTCGAGCTTGCGGGCAAGCTCGTACCCCACGGCACCGCTCCGGGGGCTGCCCCCGCCGTCGCTGCCCAGTCCGTGTGGAAGCCGCAGGTGGTAGCTGCCATGACGAGCCTCGGCTGGTCGGAAAAGGACGCCGCCGGGAGCATCGACAAGGCCATGGCCGATTCCCCGGAACTCGCCGACGCCGGCAACGTCGCCCAGATCCTGCGAGCAACCCTTCGCTGGCTTGGGCAGGACGGCGCCCGAGCCGGAAACCGGGTAGGCAGCCGTGGCTGAGCAATCCCTCGTTACCGGGGGAGAGGAACCCGAAGAGCGCATCATCGAGGCAGCGCTGCGCCCGAAGAACCTCCACGACTTCGTAGGCCAGCACCGCGTCCGCAAGCAACTCTCGCTCGTGCTGGAAGCCTCGAGGATGCGCGGCCGCAGCGCGGACCACGTCCTGCTGTCGGGCCCTCCGGGGCTCGGGAAGACCACGCTCTCCATGATCATCGCCGCCGAGATGAACGCTCCCTTGCGTATCAGCAGCGGGCCGGCCATCCAGCATGCCGGAGACCTCGCGGCCATCCTCTCTTCGCTTTCGGAGGGTGAAGTCCTCTTCCTCGATGAAATCCACCGGATGTCCCGGCCCGCAGAGGAAATGCTCTACATGGCCATGGAGGACTTCCGGGTGGACATCGTGGTGGGCAAGGGCGCCGGCGCCACTGCCATTCCGCTTGAGTTGCCGCCCTTCACCCTCGTCGGGGCCACCACGAGGGCCGGATTGCTGCCTGGACCGCTGCGTGACCGCTTTGGTTTCACAGGGCATCTGGAGTTCTATTCCGTGGCGGAGCTCGAACTGGTGCTGCGCCGCTCGGCCGGACTGCTGGATCTCAAGGTCAATTCCGCCGGCTTCAGCGAGATCGCGGGCCGTTCCCGCGGAACTCCGCGCATCGCCAACCGGCTGCTGCGCCGCGTCCGGGACTGGGCTTTGGTTCACGGCATCGAACAGATCGATGCGCGTGCAGCATCCGCGGCGTTGGACATGTACGAGGTGGACCAGCGTGGATTGGACCGCTTGGACCGTGCCGTGCTGGAAGCCCTGATCCTCAAGTTCAACGGTGGTCCCGTGGGGCTCTCCACCCTTGCAATCGCCGTCGGGGAAGAGCCGGAGACTGTGGAAACGGTCGCTGAGCCGTACCTGGTGCGCGAAGGCCTATTGGGCCGGACGCCGCGCGGCCGGATCGCCATGGCGTCAGCATGGACGCACCTTGGATATGCGGTGCCGGCAGGAGTGTTCGGGCAGGATCCCCTCGCGCTGTTCGAGGACAGCGAAAACGGCGCTGAAAGCATCGACACCGGCCGATAGCACGATCCATTCAGCTTAACCCTCTAGACTGGTATGACACTCGGCACGTTCGAGTCCTTGGTTCTGTGCCCGCCCGTCGGAGCATTGTGCGGCCACGCGGGCGAAAGCTCCACGGCCGCCGGATCCACCGGGCAGACATGGCCGTGAAACCAAAAACGTAAGTAAAGAACGGAACTTCCCTGTGGATCCAATGACAATCCTGCTGTTTGCCATGCTCGGCGTCTTCATCTTCATGATGTTCCGCCGCAACAAGAAGACGCAGCAACAGCAGGCCAAGCTGCAATCCCAGTTCGCCCCCGGCGTTGAGGTCATGACCAGTTTCGGCCTGTTCGGCCGAATTGTCGCGATGGACGACGCTGAGAACAAGGTTGTCCTTGAGCTGTCACCGGGCAACCTCGCCACGGTGCACCGCCAGGCCGTTACCAAAATCATTGAGCCTGTCGAGGAAACCCCGGTGGACGTCCCGGACGACGCGTCGTCGCTGACGGCCGCTGATGCCGAGGCGTCGGCATCCTCGGAAACCCCGGAGGAAACCCTCAGGCGCCTCAACGACGAGGGCAAGAAGGACAGCTAGCCCGTACCCGCTCTACAAGCGGGAATAGCTCTACGGCAATGAATCGCCGCCGGCCTGCGCTCACAAGTGCACGTCGGCGGCTGTTCCGTCATCAACAGGAAGATCGAACATGGCACGAACCGGCCACAAAAATGCAGCCCGCAGGGTGCTGATCTGGCTTGTCGCAATATTCGCTGTACTGACAGCAGTCCTCGGGGGCGGCGTCATCACCGGTCACGCAAGCTGGGCTCCCAAGCTTGCGCTTGACCTCGAGGGCGGCACGCAAATGATCCTCGCGCCCAAGGTCGAAGGATCCACCGGCATCAACGAAGAACAGTTGAACCAAGCCGTTGCGATTATCCGCCAGCGCGTTGACAGCTCCGGCGTTGCCGAAGCGGAAATCACCACGCAGTCCGGCCGTAACGTCGTGGTGAGCCTTCCCGGGACGCCAAGTTCGGAAACACGTGCCTTGATCCAGGCATCTGCCGACATGAACTTCCGACCGGTGATCACCACCGGCGATCCTGCTCCCGTTCCGGTGGCATCGCGGACGCCTGATGCCAGCCTGCCCAAGCCAACGGCTGCGCCAACCAACGCCAGCGACAGCAACTGGGTCACGGCGGACGTCTACAAAGCCTTCGAAGCCCTGGACTGCGCCAATCCTGCGCAGGACAAGCAGCCGCGGTCGGATCCGGCCAAGCCTCTGGTGACCTGCGAGCCGGCAACGGCCACGACTCCCGCCGTCAAGTACATCCTTGGCCCGGTCGAGGTGAAGGGCCAGGACATCGTGTCGTCCTCCTTCGACCCCGTCCAGGGCGCGCAGGGCTCGGTGACCAATGCATGGGGCGTGACGATCACGTTCGACGCCAACGCCACCAAGACCTTCAAGGACGTGACGCAGCGGCTCAACCAGTTCTACGTGGCATCGCAGGCCCAGGGCGGCAACGACCCCAAGGCCCAGTTCGCCATCGTCCTGGATGACCAGGTCATTTCCGCACCGCGTGCCCTCGCCGTGATCACCGATGGCAAGCCGCAGATCACCGGCAACTTCACGCAGGCGTCCGCGCAGGCATTGTCGGACCAGCTTCGCTACGGCGCGTTGCCCATCAGCTTCGATATCCAGTCCGAAGAGCAGATTTCCGCAACCCTCGGTGGCGAGCAGTTGCGCCTTGGCCTGTTGGCCGGTGTGATCGGGCTCCTGCTTGTGGTGGTCTATTCGCTGTTCCAGTACCGGGCCCTGGGCTTCGTCACGATCCTCTCCCTCGTGGTGGCCGGTGGACTCACCTACCTCGCGATCGCGATCCTTGGGTGGACTGAGAACTACCGGCTGTCCTTGGCCGGTGTGGCAGGTCTCATCGTGGCCATCGGCCAAACAGCGGACTCCTTCATCGTGTACTTCGAACGCATCCGTGACGAACTTCGTGAGGGCAAGGGCCTCGTGTCCGCCGTCGCGAACGGTTGGAGGCGCGCCAAGAGGACGGTCCTTGCCTCCAAGGCCGTCAACCTGCTCGCTGCCTTGGTGTTGTATTTCGTCGCTGTTGGAAACGTCCGCGGCTTCGCTTTCACCCTTGGCCTCACCGCGTTGGCGGACCTCCTGGTCGTGTTCATGTTCACGCACCCGACGCTCCAGGTGCTGGCCAAGACGAAGTTCTTCGGCGAAGGACACCGCTTCTCAGGCCTCGACCCCGAGCGACTGGGCGCCGTGCCGCTCTACCTCGGTGCCGGCAGGCTCCGCACGCCGGCGGAGAAGCCCGCCGTCGTCCGCGCCCGCAACACCGGTGCTGCCGCTGAAGCCGAGCGCCGCATGACTATCGCCGAACGTCGGCTTGCCGAAAAGCAAGCCCAGCTGGCTGGTTCTTCCAACGGCACCAAGGAGGAGAAGTAATGACCACGAGCTTCGCAAAGTTCGGCAACGAGCTCTACACGGGCAAGCGCTCTTACAACTTCGTCTCCAACAAGAAGATCTGGTTCATCATCGCCGCAGTCGCAGTGGCGATCTCCATCCTCCTGCCGGTGGTCAAGGGCGGCTACAACCTCGGAATCGACTTCCGGGGCGGTTCCGAGTTCACGGTTTCCAACGTGAAGACGACCGATTCAGCCCCGGGTGAGAAGGCCGTCCACGACGTCGTGCCCGGTGCGGTTCCGCGCGTCGCCAACGTCGCAGGCAACACCATGCGTATCCAGACGGACAAACTCAGCGATGACCAGACCGTCAAGCTCAAAACGGACCTCGCAAAGGTCTACGGCGTCACCGAAAGCCAGGTGACCTCGACCTTCATTGGCCCGACCTGGGGGCAGGATGTCACCAAGCAAGCCCTCATTGGCCTCGCGGTGTTCGTAGGCCTGGCCGCTCTCTTGATGGCTTTGTACTTCCGCACCTGGAAGATGTCTGTCTCTGCCCTCGCCGGCATGCTGGTGACGATGTTCACCACGGCGGGTGTCTACTCCTTGAGCGATTTCGAGGTGACCCCGTCGGCCATCATCGGCTTCCTCACGGTGCTCAGTTACTCCTTGTATGACACCGTGGTGGTTTTCGACAAGATCCGTGAAAACACCTCGGACATCACCACCTCCAGCCGTCGCACTTTCGCCGAAGAGGTCAACCTCGCCGTCAACCAGACCTTGGTGCGCTCCATCAACACCATGATGGTGGCAGTATTGCCGGTCGCCGCGATTCTCTTCATCGGTGCCGGACTGCTCGGCGCCGGCACGCTCCGCGACCTGTCCCTCGCGTTGTTCGTCGGCATCCTGATCGGTACCGCGGCGACGATCTTCATCGCGGCTCCGCTCTACGCCTGGCTGCGCCAGAGCGAACCCGAGCTGCAGAAGCAAGCCAAGAAGGTGGCTACCCGACGAGCGGCAGCTGCCAGCTCGAACTCGGAAGCCGCGGCCGTTTAGCCTCGTTTTCCCTTCGAAGGGCCGGTCACCGCTGAAAAGCGGTGACCGGCCCTGTTCGTTCCCGGCTCCGTCATCTGGGTACCGGTTCTTGGAGAGGTCTCCCGCGGGAATAGACTGGGAGAATTAAGTCAGTCGTGAGAGGTGCTTTTGTGGAGGAACGTACGACGTCGGCGCCGCCGGCGGGCGGAGAGGACGGCCTGAGCCGCGTGCCCGGCACCGCAACTGCAGCTACGGGCAGCACCGTGGATGGTGTGCCCGTGGACAGCCCGGGCGTGCGCCCGACGTTCCCCGGACGGCGCGAGCGGACGCGCTCCAGGCTGGCGAAATTGACCGGACGGGGCGCGAGCACCTATTCGCCCATCCTCGAACCGCTGCTGCGGACGGTCAGGGCCAACAACCCCAAGGAAGACCTCGATCTGATCCAACGTGCCTTCACGGTGGCCGAACGCAGCCACCAGGGGCAGAAGCGGAAGAGCGGCGATCCGTACATCACGCACCCCGTGGCGGTGGCCACGATCCTCGCGGAACTGGGGCTCACCGGAACAACCCTGGCCGCCGCGCTGTTGCACGACACTGTGGAGGACACTCCCTACACCCTCGCTGACCTGACCCGTGATTTCGGCCCGGAAGTCGCGATGCTCGTGGACGGTGTCACCAAGCTCGACAAAGTCCAGTTCGGTGAGGCCGCGCAGTCCGAGACTGTCCGCAAGATGGTTGTGGCCATGGCCAAGGACATCCGCGTGCTCATGATCAAGCTTGCGGACCGCCTGCACAATGCCCGCACTTGGCGTTTTGTTTCCGCTGAGTCGTCCGCACGCAAAGCACGCGAAACCCTGGAGATCTTTGCGCCGCTGGCCCACCGCCTCGGCATGAACACCATCAAATGGGAACTTGAGGATCTGTCCTTCGCCGCCTTGTACCCGAAGGTGTATGAAGAGATCGTCCGGATGGTGGGGGACCGCACTCCGGAACGCGAGAAGAGCCTGAGCGTTATACGCAACCAGATTGCCGAAGACCTGCGGGTCGCACGCATCAAGGCCACAATCACGGGCCGCCCCAAGCATTACTACTCGATCTACCAAAAGATGATCGTCCGGGACAAGGACTTCGACGACATCAACGATCTCATGGGCGTGCGGGTCCTGGTGGATTCCGTCCGTGACTGTTATGCGGCTCTTGGCACCTTGCATTCGCGGTGGAACCCCCTGCCCGGGCGGTTCAAGGATTACATCGCCATGCCGAAGTTCAACATGTACCAGTCCCTGCACACCACGGTCATCGGCCCTGGTGGCAAGCCCGTCGAGATCCAGATCCGCACGCACGAAATGCACCGCCGCGCGGAGTATGGCGTCGCAGCGCACTGGAAGTACAAGGACCAACCCAACCGGACCGCCGTCGGCCCGGGGAGCCCGAAGGACGGCGACATGGGCTGGTTGCGTTCCTTGGTCGACTGGCAGCAGGAAACGTCGGATCCGGGCGAGTTCCTGGATTCGCTGCGTTTCGAGATCAACGCCCGCGAGGTGTTCGTCTTCACCCCCAAGGGCGAAGTCATGGCGTTGCCGGCTGGATCGACGCCTGTGGACTTCGCTTATGCGGTCCACACCGAGGTGGGGCACCGGACCATAGGTGCGCGCGTCAACGGCAAGCTGGTACCGCTCAACAGCGAACTCAATCATGGCGACTGGGTGGAGATCTTCACCTCCAAGGCCGAAGGCGCAGGACCGAGCCAGGACTGGCAGCATTTCGTCAAGAGCGCCCGGGCCCGCAACAAGATCCGCCAGTGGTTCAGCAAGGAACGCCGCGAAGAGGCCATCGAGCGCGGCAAGGACCAGCTGACCCGGGCGATGCGCAAGCAGAACCTGCCCTTGCAGCGGCTCATGACGCATGACGCCCTGTCCACGGTGGCAGAGGAATTCCACTACGTCGACATTTCCGGCCTGTACGCCGGTGTGGGCGACGGTCATACTTCGGCGCAGTCCGTCATGGAAAAGCTCATGGAGCACCTCGGAGGCCATGAGACGCCCGATGAGGACCTCGACGAAGTGAGTATTCCCTCGCAACTCCAGAAGACCCGGTACTCGGACTCCGGGGTCATAGTCAGGGGCGTCGGGGATGTCTGGGTGAAGCTGGCCCGCTGCTGCACGCCCGTACCGCCCGATCCGATCCTCGGGTTCGTGACCCGGGGCTCGGGCGTGTCCGTACACCGCACGGACTGCACGAATGTCTCGGATCTCCGTGACCAGCCCGATCGCATCGTCGAGGTCGAGTGGGCACCGACCCAATCCAGCGTCTTCCTGGTTGAGATCCAGGTGGAAGCACTGGACCGGAAGTCGTTGCTCTCGGACGTCACCCGCGTGCTGTCCGAAAACCACGTCAACATCCTCGCAGCCTCAGTGCACACGTCCAGCGACCGGGTTGCCATCTCCCGCTTCGCTTTCGAAATGGGCGACCCGAAGTACCTGCACCATGTACTCAGCGCTGTGCGCCGGATCGACGGCGTCTTCGACGTCTACAGGACCACGGGGAACCGCAGGAGAAGCTGAATCGAAGCATCTCACGCGGCCTCCTTGGGTTGGAATGCTCCGGCCGGCGGCGGGTCAGCGCTCAGAGCCAGCGCGGCGAGCTTGCGCAAGGCAGCCTTTTTGTGGGGCACCCTCGCGGACGCCTCCACCGCGAGGGTGACGAGGCGCAGCCGGACGCCCAGTTCCTCTTGGGACAGCAGCATTCTCAGTGCGGGCAGGGCCCGGTCCGCTTCGACGTGAAGCGCCACATCGACGGCCGTCCGGAGCGGACTGGTCACGAGCAGGCCGCCGATGCTGACCACGTCCAGTTGGCCCAGGCGGACTTCGTGCAGGATGCAGCCACGGGCCGAACGCACGCTCGATATACGGTGTTTGGCATCCACCAGGAGCGAGAGTTTTTCAGGAGCATCCGCACAACCGTAGATCCAGGCTGCCGTCATGCGGCCTGCAATGACCTTCCTGCGAATACGGTCCGGAACCACCAGGGCGGCCGCGCGGGCGCGAAGCCTCGGCGTGACGACCAGGCCGGGAGGCGTGAAGCTCTTCTCGTAGAGCGGGGTCAGCACACCGTCCGCGGCCATCGATTGCAGCTCGGCCCACGTGAACAGGGCGCTAGGGGCGTACAGTTCCTGGGCAGGGACGACCTGGTGCTGCGAGGGCGGTATTCTCGGGGCCATCCAGCAATCATTGCGTGGCCGCCGCAACGGGAACAGGCCCCGTCCCGGCTATGTGGATAACCGGGACGGAGCCTGTTGGATCAAGCTGTACTACTAGGCGAGGTCGCTCGCTGAACGCTGGATCTGGTCCAGCCAAGCCTCGCGGGCCTCAAGGGCCTCACGGGCGTTCTTGATGCGGCGCTGGTCTCCGGCCTTTTCGGCCTTTTCCAAGTCTTCCTTGAGGCCGGCGATGGCTGCCTCAAGTTGTGACAGGGCACTGTTGGTGCGTGCTTTGGTCTCCGGATTGCTCCGGCGCCACTTGTCCTCTTCGGCGTCGCGGACGGCGTCCTCGACCTTGCGCAGGCCGGCTTCGATCCTGCCCATGTCGGCGCGGGGGACCTTTCCGGCTTCTTCCCAGCGGTCACGGATGGACTGCAAGGCCTTCTTGGCAGCGTTGAGGTCCGTGATCGGCAGCAGGGCCTGGGCCTCGACGATGAGCTCTTCCTTGACGGAAAGGTTGGCAGTGTATTGCTGGTCGATCTCGTCGTTGGCAGCCTGGCGGTTGCTGAAGAAGACGTCCTGGGCTGCGCGGAAACGGAGCCAGAGGGCGTCATCGTCCTTGCGGCTTGCGCGGGGAGTTGCCTTCCACTGATCCATGAGGCGGCGGTATTCGCCGGCCGCGAAACCCCAGTCCGTGGAGCTGGAGAGGGCTTCGGCCTCGACGATCAGCTGTTCCTTGGCGACCTTCGCGGCCGAGTTGGTGCTGTCCAACTGGGAGAAGTAGGCGCGGCGGTGGCGGTCGAAGACGGTACGCGCCGAGCGGAACCGCTTCCACAGGGCGTCCTCATTGCTCCGGCCAAGCCGGATGCCGTTCTTCTGGGCTGTCTTCCAGCTCTCGAAGAGTTCGTTCATGCGGGCGCTCGACGTCTTCCACTGCACCTGGGACGGATCCTGGGACGCGATGGATTCGGCCTCGGCAACGATCGCCTCGCGTGCCGCGAGTTCCGCGGAGCGGGCAGCGTCGTGCGCGGCCTTCTCTGACTTCTCCAACTCGGAAATCTGTCCGGCCAGGGCATCGAGACGGGCTTCCGCGGTGCGAATGTCGCCCACCATGTTCCGCTCGGCAAGCTGCTCGCGCAGGTGCTCGACCGTCTTCTGCATGTCGGTTGCGGGGGCCTTGGACTCCACGCGGTGTTCCATCAAAACGATCTGCGCCACGACGTCGTCGTACTTCCGGGCGAAGTAACCCAGCGCCTCGTCGGTGCTCACTCCCGGGTACTGTCCCACCGGCTGCTCTTCGCCGTCGATGGTCAGGAAGACGTGGCCATCACCCTCGGCTCGCCCCCACTTGGCGGCTTCCGCGAGGGACACAGCCGTAGGCTGGGCCGCCGGCGCGGCCGGAATCACGCTGGGCGAGGCTTTCGGGCGGGCAGCAAATGCCGCCGGAGAAGGCGCATGCGAGGGGGCAGGACGTGGTGCCGGAGAAGCAGGCTTCGTCGCGGACTCGGCCGCGTCGTCTGCCGGGGCGGCTGATTCGACGCCCGTTTGCCCGGCCGCCGGCGCCTGAGTCTCTTCTTCGTTGGCCACTACTGCAGTTTCGTCGGATTTCTGACTGTCTGTCACCGCTAAAAGTCTTTCGCTTGGAGGGATTACTAAGGTAATGCGCCGTGGACCGTGGCCCTGGCTGGTTACTTCAGAGAAAACGAGTCTATCGTGACAGGTGCCACAGGGGCGCCGTCGGTGGCGCTGCTCCCCGGATTAATACCTGCTTGGGCAATCTTCGTCACGACATCCATGCCGCTCGTCACCTTGCCCACCACCGTGTACCCGCCGGCGGAATCCGGGGGAATGACCGTGTCCTTGTACACGATGAAGAACTGGTGCCCGTTGCCGTAGGCGTTATTGCCCGTCCTGGCGACGGCGATGGTTCCGGCCGGGTAGGTGTTGTTGGCGGGGGTGTTCTCCAGCGGTCCCCAGTGGAAGTTGGGGTCATCGGTGGTGTCCGCGCCCTTGGCTCCGCACTGCAGCACCGCGAAGTTGTCAGCGGTGGTCAGTCGAGGGCACTTGAGCCCGCTGTAGTAGCTCGCATCAGTCAGCGATTTGAACACGGCCGCGGCCTGGGGAGCCGTCGCACCATCCAGTTCGACGCCGACGGCGCCTCCGTTGAGGCTGAGCTGGCCGACGAAAGTCTTCCCTGCAGCGGTGTCCGGTTTGGGAATGCCGACACTGTTCGAGCCTGTCGCGGCGGCGGAAGCGGAAGGGCTCGCCGAGGCTGAGGCCGACGGCGAACTCAGTCCGGCCTGCGCCGCGGCGAACTCCGACTCGCTCGGGTTCGAGTTGAACACCGTGAGTTGGAGCACGACGGCGGCAATCAAGGCGGCGGCACCCACGCCGACGGCGATCACGTTGTCCCTGCGGCGGCGCTTGCCCTGTGCACGCCGAAGCTCGCGCTTGGCTTCCATCTGCCTGATGCGCCGTTTGGCTTCACGGTTGTCCCGCGGCCTTGTAGACAAAGGTCCTCCTGGTTGTCTGGACAAGCTTCCATCGCAAGCAAGCCAGACCGTGGTGCCCGCATTAGATGTGCAGGCGCCGAAAGCATAAACTGGCTGCCGCACATAGTTTATGCATGACTGGCTGGACGCCCGCCCAAGCTAAGCCGAATCGGCCGTGGTTCGTGGCGGCGGTCCGGCCCGCGCAATCGTTGAGGAGAAAATTCCACCATGGCTCGTACCGCCTCCCTGTCCGGATTCCCCGAGTGGCTTCCCCAGGAGCGGTTGGTGGAACTGCACGTGCTGGACACGTTGCGCAAGACGTTCGAACTCCATGGCTTCTCTTCCATCGAGACCCGCGCTGTGGAAACGGTGGGCCAGCTCCTCCGCAAGGGCGAGATCGACAAAGAGGTGTACGGACTCAGTCGCCTGCAGGAAGACGAAGACGCCGCCGGCGAGGGCGGAAAGTCCGACAAGGCAGATCCCCATGCCCTGGCCCTCCACTTCGACCTCACGGTGCCGTTTGCCCGCTACGTCGTCGAGAACGCCGGCTACCTTGCCTTCCCGTTCCGCCGCTACCAGATCCAGAAGGTATGGCGGGGAGAACGTCCCCAGGAAGGCCGCGCCCGCGAGTTCACGCAGGCGGACATCGACGTGGTGGGCGACGGCGAGTTGCCGTTCCGCTACGACGTCGAGATTGCCCTCGTGATTGCGGAAGCGCTGAGCGCCCTCCCCATCCCGGACTTCCGTTTGCGCATCAACAACCGCAAGCTGGCGGAGGGCTTCTACCGCGGCATCGGCCTCATGGACACTGCCGGCGTCCTTCGCAGCATCGACAAGCTTGAGAAGATCGGCGAAGCGAAAGTTGCCGAATTGCTCAGGAATGAGCTTGGCGCCACGGATGAGCAGGCGGCACTCGCGCTGAAGCTTGCAGGCATCCGCACCGAAGACACGTCCTTCGTCGGCCAGGTCCGGGCGCTTGGCGTCTCGGACGAGCTTCTTGAAGAGGGCCTCAGTGAGCTGGAACAAGTCATCGAGGCCGCCGTGCAGCGTGCCCCCGGGAAGGTTGTTGCCGACCTCAGCATCGCCCGGGGCCTCGACTACTACACCGGCACCGTCGTCGAAACCGTCCTGGTGGGCCACGAGCAGCTCGGTTCCATTTGCTCCGGAGGCCGCTACGACGCCCTTGCCAGCAAGGGCAACCGCAAGTTTCCCGGCGTCGGCCTCTCGATCGGGGTGACCCGCCTCGTCTCCCGCATCCTCAGCCAGGACTTCGCGACGGCGTCGCGCTCGGTGCCCACGGCCGTGCTCGTGGCCTTGAACAACGACGACAGCTGGTCTGCCGCCCAGGACGTCGCGGCGCAGCTGCGCGGGCGGGGGATCGCAACCGAAGTTGCGGCGAAGGCAGAGAAGTTCGGCAAGCAGATCAAATTCGCCGATCGACGCGGCATTCCCTTCGTCTGGTTCACCGACGACGACGGCAAGCACCAAGTGAAGGACATCCGCACCGGTGAGCAAGTCGACGCGGATCCGGCCAGCTGGGAGCCGTCGCCCGAGGATCTCCACGTCCGCATCACCACGCGCTAAACACGCACCGGCGCCCCAGGGGCGTTATCCCGGCCAATGTCGCCGGGAACCGGCCTGGCCTGGTGGGGCCGTGCATCATCCGTACGGGTAAACTCGAACGGGATCGTTTTGTCATGATCCTGTAAATCATGTTGAAAGGAATGCTGTGCTGCGCACACATGACCTCGGATCCTTGCGTTCCGAGCACATTGGACAGACCGTCACCCTGGCAGGCTGGGTAGGCCGCCGCCGAGATCACGGTGGCGTGGCCTTCGTCGATCTGCGTGATGCGTCCGGTGTCGCCCAGGTGGTTGTCCGCGAGGAAGAGGTCTTCCACGGCCTGCGCAATGAATACGTGCTGCAGATCGTGGGCACCGTGAGCAAGCGTCCCGAGGGCAACGAGAACCCGGCCCTCGCCACGGGTGAGATCGAGGTCATCGCCGAGAAGGTCGTGATTCTCAACACTTCGGATCCCCTTCCGTTCCAGATTGACGAGCACGTTGAGGTCGGCGAGGAAGCACGGCTCAAGCACCGCTACCTCGACCTGCGCCGCCCCGGCCCCGCCCACAACCTGCGGCTGCGCTCCGAAGCGAACCGCGTGGCCCGTGAACTGCTTCACCAGCAGGGTTACGTGGAGATCGAAACTCCCACGTTGACGCGTTCGACGCCGGAAGGCGCCCGCGACTTCGTTGTTCCGGCGCGTCTGGCACCGGGTTCCTGGTACGCGCTTCCGCAGTCGCCGCAGCTTTTCAAGCAGCTGCTCCAGGTTGGTGGTTTCGAAAAGTACTACCAGATCGCCCGTTGCTACCGCGACGAGGACTTCCGTGCGGACCGCCAGCCGGAATTCACGCAGCTCGACATCGAGGCCAGCTTCGTTGACCAGGACGACATCATCGAGCTTGGCGAACGGATCGTCAAGGCACTGTGGCAGCTGATCGACGTCGAAATCCCGACGCCGATCCGCCGCATGACCTACCACGAGGCCATGGCCAAGTACGGCTCGGACAAGCCGGACCTGCGCTTCGGCCTGGAACTCACCGAGTTGACGGAGTTCTTCAAGGACACGAATTTCGGTGTCTTCAAGGCACCGTACGTCGGCGCCGTCGTCATGCCCGGCGGAGCCTCGCAGGCCCGCCGGGCGCTGGACGCCTGGCAGGAATGGGCAAAGCAGCGCGGGGCCAAGGGCCTCGCGTACGTGCTGTTCAAGGAAGATGGCGAACTCACGGGTCCCGTTGCCAAGAACCTCACGGACACCGAGCGGGCCGGCCTGGCTGACGCTGTGGGCGCCAAGCCCGGCGACTGCATCTTCTTCGCCGCTGGCGAGAAGTCCCCGTCCCGCGCTCTGCTGGGAGCTGCCCGAGTCGAGATCGGCCACCGCACCGGCCTGATCGATCCCAAGGACTGGGCATTCGTCTGGATCGTCGACGCGCCGATGTTCGAACCTGCAGCCGCAGCAGTCGCCTCGGGTGACGTCGCGGTGGGTGGCGGACAGTGGACGGCCCTGCATCACGCCTTCACCTCCCCGAAGCCCGAGTTCCTGGACTCCTTCGACAAGGACCCGGAAGCGGCCCTGTCCTACGCCTACGACATCGTGTGCAACGGCAATGAAATCGGCGGCGGGTCCATCCGTATCCACGAGAGCGACGTGCAGGAGCGCGTTTTCGAGCTCATGGGCCTGGACAAGGAAGACGCGCAGACCAAGTTCGGCTTCCTGCTGGAGGGCTTCAAGTACGGCGCACCTCCGCACGGCGGCATGGCCTTCGGCTGGGACCGCGTGGTGGCCCTGCTGGCCGGCGTCGACTCGATCCGCGACGTCATCGCGTTCCCGAAGTCCGGCGGCGGCTACGACCCCCTGACCGCTGCTCCCGCGCCCATCACGGCGCAGCAGCGCAAGGAAGCCGGAGTTGACTTCAAGCCTGAAGCCAAGGCCCAGGCAGCTCCGGCAGCCAAGCCGGAGTAGCAGGACACCGCAGAAGTAGCCCGGAGGCCCCCGCATATCGCGGGGGCCTCCGGCGTACCATGACGGCGATTGATTTCGAGGAGTACGCGTGGCGCAGGAGATGAGCCTGGCATTGATCGAAGCGCTGATGGACCAGGCTTGGCCGGCCCCGGATCGTGAGGACACCGGAGGATGGGTCATGCGTGCGGCCGGTGGTGTCACCCAGCGGGCCAACTCGGTCTGGCCGAGGGAAGAGGCCGTTGACCACGAGTCTGCCGTACGGGCCGCCTCGCTGTGGTATACCTCCCGGCGCCTGCCGCTGATCTTCCAGGTCTTCGACGACGAGCGGAGCGCGGGCCTCAACGCTGTGCTCGATGCGCAGCGATTCACCCGGCAATCCGAGACCCTCATCATGGTCCGCGCGGCTGACACACCTCCCGGCGCTCCCCGCGGTGACCTGCCGAACGACGTCGAGATCTCCGAGGAGCCGTCCGAAGAGTGGCTGCGGCTGTGGTGGTCCGTCGACGGGCGCGGCGGCGACGCCGAGCTGGAGATCGCCCGGAAGATCCTTGTGTCTTGCCCCTCGGTCTACGCCCTCGTGACGGACGACGACGGCGTCCCGGCCGCCGTCGGACGCCTTGCCTTGGTGGACGGTAGGGGAGGCATCTACTGCATGGCAACCGCGGCCGGACACCGTCGGCGGGGCTTCGGGCGCCAGGTGCTTGACGCCCTTCTGACGGCTGGCAGTCACCGAGGCGTGTCAGAGTTCTGGCTGCTCGCGATGGCCTCGAATACCGCTGCCCAGGCTCTGTACGAGGGCGCCGGATTCACGGAGCGCGGCAGGTATCTCTACCGGCAGGCGCGCCCGCAACGGGCGTTGTCGGGCTGCTAGTGGCGCTGCGGTCCGCTACGGCGGATCAGTGACCTGTATCCGCACCGCGCACGCATCCGCCGCGGCACGGCGCAGCACCGTCGCATTGGGATCGGCGACCGCCAGGAACGCGAGCCTTGTCCGCGATGCGTATCCTTTCAGCGCCGTTTCCTCCAGGACTGCCGCGGACAGCGCGGCGTCTCCGCCCAGGACCAGGTATTCGATACTGTGTCCGGCGAACACGCCGGCGGCATATCCGGCCACGGCCTCCGTTAGCGCGTTGGCTTGGTTCTCGCGCCGCCGGGCAAAGCGTTGCTGCGAGGATCCGCCTGCCGCGGAGCGTGACTGGACGTAACGGGACCCCGACTTGGACGCAGACACTTTGCCGCCGCTCACGACGCCCACCGCGTAGCCGCCTCGGCGCACCAGGACGATACCGAGCCGCCGTTCCTGTGAAGCAAGCGACGCCAGGCGCTCAACCGTGGTGGTTCCCTTGCCGGGCCTGCCATCGACAGGCCAGGGGGCCTTCAATAGCGCGGTGGCGCCGTCAGCCGCCCGCAGAAGGGTACCGCCTTCGTCGGGTTCTTCCGCAACGGCGCCATGGCTCGCGGCGAAGCGCTGCACCCAACCGGTCACGCGCGGACCGGGGATGAAAGCGGTGCGTCCCGCCCCTGGCTGCTGCTTTTCGTTGGGGCCGGATGGCCGGGTCTCCACGTCGATGTCTCCTTAGCTGGAATCATGAGTAGCCTATCCATGTGGAAGATCTCTTTGGTGCCGGCGCGGACAACGACGACGACCCCGGCAGCCAGGCGGCGGATCCGGACAGTTCCAGAACAGGACGTCCGTCGTCGCCGCGGAGCCCTTTGGCTGTCCGCATGAGGCCCCGGACGCTCGACGACGTTGTGGGCCAGCAGCACTTGCTGGGCAAAGGTTCCCCCTTGCGTCAGCTTGCCGCGGGGGCCGACGCAGCCGGTCCTGCCGGTCCGAGCTCGGTCATTTTGTGGGGACCCCCGGGCACGGGGAAGACAACTCTGGCACACGTCATCGCCCGCGGACCGGGCCGGAAGTTCGTCGAATTGTCCGCCATTACCGCGGGCGTCAAAGATGTCCGGCTGGTCATGGAAAACGCTTTGACTGCCCGGGATCTCTACCGGACCACCACCGTGCTCTTCCTGGACGAGATCCACCGCTTCAACAAAGCCCAGCAGGACGCACTGCTTCCGGGCGTCGAGAACCGCTGGGTGGTCCTGGTCGCCGCCACTACCGAAAACCCTTCGTTCTCGGTAGTCTCCCCGTTGCTCTCGCGATCACTCCTGCTCACCCTCAAACCGCTCACTGACAGCGACATCGAGGCGCTCCTGCAACGGGCCGTCGCTGATGCACGCGGCTTGGCCGGCGGAGTGGAGCTCACTCCGGAAGCCCTCGAGCATCTGGTCCGCTTGTCCGGGGGAGATGCCCGCCGCGCGCTCACCGCCCTTGAGGCAGCTGCGGGCGTCGCCTACGGAGACCGGAACACCACCGACGGCGGCGACGCTTCCGAAGAGCCCGGGCTGGCCGGCGACGGGGCCCCGGAGGCTCCGGTCGTCGTCGAACTCCGCCACACGGAGCGGGCACTGGACGTGGCCGCGGTCCGGTATGACCGCGCCGGCGACCAGCACTACGACGTCGCCAGCGCGTTCATCAAGTCGATCCGCGGTTCAGACGTCGACGCGGCCCTCCACTACCTGGCCCGCATGCTCGAAGCCGGCGAGGATCCGCGCTTCGTGGCCCGCCGGATCGTCATTTCGGCTGCCGAGGACATCGGCATGGCAGATCCCACGGCGCTGCAGACCGCAGTCGCCGCAGCCCAGGCAGTGCAGTTGATCGGCATGCCCGAGGGGCGGATCATCCTTGCCGAGGCCGTGGTGCACCTGGCGACGGCGCCCAAGTCGAATGCCGCGTATATGGGCATCAACAAGGCCATCGCCGATGTGCGTGCGGGGATGGGGAACGGGATCCCGGCGCACTTGCGGGATGCGCATTACCAAGGGGCGAAGGGCCTTGGCCACGGCCAGGGCTACAAGTACGCCCACGATGCCCCGCACGGCGTAGCCACCCAGCAGTACGCGCCGGATGACCTGGTCGGCAAGGACTATTACGAACCCACGGCAAACGGTGCGGAACGGGATATTGCTCCCAGGCTCGAGCGGCTGCGCCGGATCATCCGCGGCAAGTAGGCGTCATGGTAGGCTAGTTGCTTGTCTGGCAAGGCTCGGGCGCACAATCCATCAAAACCAAGGTTTTGGTGCTGTGCCCTGCGCCCCGTAGCAAAAGGCAGCGGTTGGCCGATGCTCTCCCTCATGGAGGCCAGTAACACTGACACACCGCAGATATTGGAAGGACACAAGTGGCTAACAACACTCGTGCTCGCCGTACCGCACGCCTTTCGCGTGCACTCGGCATCGCTCTGACTCCCAAGGCCGCCAAGTACATGGAGCGCCGTCCGTACGGCCCCGGTGAGCATGGCCGTGCCCGCAAGAAGCAGGACTCCGACTACGCCGTACGTCTGCGCGAAAAGCAGCGTCTGCGCGCCCAGTACGGCATCCGCGAAGCCCAGATGACCCGTGCCTTCGAAGAAGCACGTCGCACCAAGGGCCTGACCGGTGAAAACCTGATCGAACTGCTCGAAATGCGTCTCGACGCCCTCGTGCTGCGTGCCGGCTTTGCCCGCACCATCGCCCAGGCCCGCCAGCTGGTTGTGCACCGCCACATCCTCGTTGACGGTATCCGCGTGGACCGCCCGTCGTTCCGCGTTGCTGAAGGCCAGCTCATCCACGTTCACAGCCGCAGCGAAGTCATGGCTCCGTTCCAGGTTGCAGCTGCCGGTGCACACGTGCTGAACTCCGTTCCGGCTTACCTGGACGTCAAGATCGACGCCCTGCAGGCACGCCTGGTTCGTCGCCCGAAGCGCTCTGAGGTCCCCGTGACCTGCGAAGAGCAGCTCGTGGTCGAATTCTACGCTCGCTGATTTCCAGCAAGCACCTACAAAGAAGCCCGTGGCACGCGCCGCGGGCTTTTTTGTATGTAAGGTACTTGGGGAAGCCACGCCGGGGGTACCCGTGTCGATCGGGATCGAGCACCAACGGCAACGCAACAAATGCTAGGAGATGAGTGTCCATGACTGGTGGCGATATTGCAGGCCTGATCGCGGCCGGAGTTTTCGCGCTCCTTGTGGTGCTGTTGGCCGTGCCGATCCTCAAACTCGGGCGCGTCTTCGATGAAGTCCGCACCTCCATCCGCTCCTTGAGCGATGGAGCGACGCCCCTGATGGACGAGGTCACGGCAACGGTGTCCACCACCAACCAGCAGCTGAAAAGGGTGGACGGGATCACTTCAAACGTTTCCGATGCCTCCGCCAACATCTCTGCTTTGTCCTCGCTGGTGGCCGCAACAGTCGGTTCGCCGCTCATCAAGGTGGCAGCTTTCAGCTACGGAGTGCGCTCGGCTTTTGCGGCCCGCCGCAAGCCGAGCAGTGGCCGCCGCAGCCGCTGAATCCGTTCGTAAGTCAGGAACACTGTGAAAAGAATTGTCTGGATGGGGATCGGCGTGGCAATCGGAGTCATCGCCTTCCGCAAGACCACCCAAGCACAGGCCAGTATTGGTCCCGACGGCCTGAACCGCGCGGTAGCGCGACTGGCTGACGGCGTCTACGACTTCGCCGATGCCGTGCGCGCCGGAATGAATGAACGCGAAGTCGACCTCCGTGCCGCGCTCGGCATCGCGGAGTCCGACGCAGGGAGCCGTTAAGCAGCCGCCAGGCACCGCGGTTCGCTCAAGCGGCCGTCAACAGGGCAGAATTAGAAGCTGCGGCGATGGCACATGCCAAAACCGCGCACAAACTCATGTGCAGTGAATTGAGAAGGGTAAGTAATCAGCTAATGAAGTCGCAGGAGATCACCAAACGCTGGGTGGACTTTTTTGTCAGCAAGGGCCATACCGCCGTTCCCTCAGCGTCGCTCGTATCCAGCGACCCTTCCCTTCTCTTCACTGTGGCCGGCATGGTTCCGTTCATTCCTTACCTGACCGCCCGCGAGGAACCGCCCTTCAACCGCGCCACGAGCGTGCAGAAGTGCATCCGCACCGGCGACATCGAGGAAGTCGGCAAGACCGCCCGCCACGGGACGTTCTTCCAGATGTGCGGAAACTTCTCCTTCGGGGACTACTTCAAGGAAGACGCCATCAAGTTCGCCTTCGAACTGCTCACGAAGAGCGTCGACGACGGCGGCTATGGTCTCGATGTTGAGCGCCTGTGGGTGACGGTCTACGAGGAAGACGACGAAGCCCAGGATCTGTGGCTCAAGAACACGGGAATCCCCGCCTCGCGCATCCAGCGGATGGGGAAGGCGGACAACTACTGGTCCACCGGGCAGCCTGGTCCTGCCGGTCCGTGCTCGGAAATCTACTACGACCGCGGCCCGGCCTATGGCGCTGAAGGCGGTCCCATCGCGGACGAAAACCGCTATGTCGAAATCTGGAACCTCGTGTTCATGCAGTACCAGATCGAAAACGTCCGCTCGAAGGTGGACTTCGACATCGTTGGCGAGCTGCCCAAGAAGAACATTGACACCGGCCTCGGCATGGAGCGCCTCGCGATGATCCTGCAGGGTGTTGAAAACATGTACGAAACGGACCAGGTCCGTCCCGTCATCGACAGGGCCGCGGCCCTGTCCGGCAAGGAGTACACCTCCGCCGAGTCTCCCGACGACCCGCACCACACGGACGACGTGCGAATGCGCGTTGTTGGCGATCACATCCGTTCGGCGCTCATGCTGATCTCCGACGGCGTGTCCCCGTCCAACGAGGGCCGCGGCTACGTCCTGCGCCGTCTGATCCGCCGTGCCGTCCGTGCCATGCGCCTCCTCGGCGTCGAAGAGGCTTGCCTCCCGCAGTTGCTGCCGGCTTCCCGCGACGCCATGAAGGGCGTCTACCCCGTGGTGGAGACCGACTTCGATCGCATCAGCCGCATTGCCTATGCCGAAGAAAAGGCCTTCCTGCGTACCATCGCCTCCGGCACTGCCCGCCTCGAGGAAGCCGTGGTGCTCTCCAAGGCTGCCGGAAAGCCCTTGTCCGGCGAGGATGCCTTCGCGCTGCACGACACCTACGGGTTCCCGATCGATCTCACCCTCGAAATGGCCGAGGAAGCCGGCTTGAAGGTTGACGAAGCCGAATTCCGCAGCCTCATGCTCGAACAGCGCCAGCGTGCGCAGGCAGATGCAAAGTCCAAGAAAGGCGGACACGCCGATGTCTCAGCCTTCCAGGAGCTCCTGGCCGAAGGCGAGACCGTCTTCACCGGTTACACCGAGCTGGAAGGCGAGGCCCGCGTCCGCGGGATCGTCAGCTCCGGCCGGCGTGTTGCCCACGCTTCGACGGGCGACGAAATCGAGCTCGTGCTGAACGAGACACCGTTTTACGCGGAGGCCGGCGGGCAGTCGGCCGACAAGGGCCTCATCACCGGTGACGGTTTCGTCGTCGAGGTCCTCGACGTCCAGCGCCCCGTGAAGGGCCTGAGCGTCCACAAAGCGATCGTCCGCGAAGGCGAGATCGCCTCGGACGCGTTGGTGCGCGCCGCCGTCGACCGCGAACGCCGCCACGCCGCAGAGCAGGCCCACACCGGTACGCACATCGTGCACGCCGCCTTGCACCAGATCCTCGGCCCGGAGGCCACCCAGCGCGGCTCCTTCAACAAGGCCGGTTACCTGCGCTTCGACTTCGCCTGGGGCGAGGGGCTGAGCGCCGCCACGCGGTCCGAGATCGAAGAGGTCTCGAACATCGCGATCCGCAACAACTTCCGGGTGGACACCAAGATCATGGGCCTCGCTGAGGCGAAGGCCCTCGGCGCCATGGCCCTCTTCGGCGAGAACTACGGCAGCGAAGTCCGTGTTGTGGAGATCGACGGCGCGTGGTCCCGTGAACTCTGCGGTGGCACCCACGTGGCCAACACCTCCCTCATCGGCAGCCTGTCGCTGCTCGGCGAACAGTCCGTCGGTTCGGGAAACCGCCGCGTGGAAGCCTTCGTTGGCCTGGACGCCTTCCGGCACCTCGCAGCCGAGCGCGCGCTGGTCACCGAGCTCACGGAGATGCTCAAGGTCCCGTCGGGCCAGTTGGCCGACCGCATCTCCAGCACCTTGGCCAAGCTCAAGGCAACCGAGAAAGAACTCGACCGCCTCCGCAAAGAGCAGCTGACTGCAGCCGCCGGGAACCTCGTCGCCACGGCCCGGGATGCCGCAGGCGTCAGGGTAGTGGCACACGACGCCGGCCAGGTCGGGGGAGCGGACGACCTCCGCAGCCTCGCCATGGACCTGCGCAACCGGCTCGGCTCCGACGCCTCCACGGTTGCCGTGGCCGGTGTCAGCAACGACCGTCCCGTAATTATCGTGGCCACCAACGAGGCTGCGCGCGAAGCCGGCGTCAAGGCAGGTGCCCTGGTCCGCGTGGCCGCGGGAATCCTCGGCGGGGGCGGCGGTGGCAAGGACGATGTCGCCCAAGGCGGCGGAACCGACGCCGCGAAGATCGCACCGGCCCTTGCGGCCGTTGTGGACGCGATAACCAAGCGCTGATCTTGGAGGCCATTGCGCGCAACGACGACTACCCCCGGGGCATCAAACTGGGGGTGGACGTCGGCACCGTCCGTGTGGGAGTCGCCATCTGCGACCCGGACGGAATCCTGGCGACGCCGTTCAAGACGGTGAGCCGGGACGCCAAGAAGAATTCCGACATCGGGGTCATTGTCCGGCAGGTAGCGGAGCTCGGCGTCGTCCAGGTCTTCGTCGGGTTGCCGCGCACCATGAAGGGCGAGGAACACGCGTCCGCCGTCATGGCGAGCGACTACGCGGAGTTGCTCGCAGCCCACTTGCAGCGCCGTGGGCTCGACGTTCCGGTCAACATGGTGGACGAGCGGCTCAGCACCGTGACGGCCCACCGCAATCTCCATGAAGCTGGCATGAGCAGCAAAGATCATCGTAAAGTGGTGGATCAGGTTGCCGCTGCCGGAATTCTGCAGCACGCGATCGACATGCAAAAAGCCAGAGGTGCGGATGTGGGCAGGCGCGTGCAGGCGCCAATGCCACCCCAACACATTGACGGTGCCAGTGCGCCGCTTCCGGCCTCCGGCATTGATCCACACTCTCCAACGAGGGGAAGACAACTGTGAGCCCGGTCAACAACGACCCCTCCAACGACGCAGCAGAAGACCGTACCCGGCCTCTGACTCGTCGTGAAATCCGTGCCAGGGAACGCTTCCTGGAGACGCAGAACCAGGAGGTTCTGCCACCACCAGTGCCTGTCCACTTTGAGCCTGCCGAGGTTCCGAAGCCGCAGCCTGCATATGTCCCGGACTACGCGCCTGCGGCCCCTGAAGCCGCCACCCATGCCGCTGGCCTCCGCGACCACGGTGTTCCCAACCAAGCCGCTGCTTCCGAAGGCGCGGCTGCGCACGGCGAACCGGTTCAAGCGGACGAGGACGTGCAGCAGCACGATGCTTCGGATGCAGGCTTCCTGCAGCACGAAGACCCAGCGCAGCACGAAGACCCACTGCAGCACGAAGACCCGGCGCAGCCGTTCGACGCTGCCCACTACGACATGGTGCACCCTGACGACATGGAGCACGACGACGCTGCCGGCTACGATGTCGCGCACGCTGACGAGTTCCACGAGCTGCCTGCCCATGAAGAGGGCCTTGAGCACCACCACGATCCCGGGTTGGCTTACGAGGTCCATGATGAGCACCCTGCCCATGACCTCATGGCGGCTGCGACTCCTGTGCCGAAGGCCCGCTCGAAGAAGGTCCGCAGGCGCCGCCGCCTTGTTGCTCTCCTGCTCACCCTCACGGTCTTCGTCACAGCGGTAGCCGTTGGGGCGCAGTTCCTGAAGCCATTGCTCGGGATGGACAAGGTCAGCGACTACCCCGGCCCGGGTACCGGCTCGGTGACCATCACTGTAGCGCCGGGTTCCGGCCCCAAACTGGTCGCCACAAACCTTCAGAGCCAGCACGTCATTGCCGACGCCGATACGTTCGTGGCGGCCTTCACTGCTGCCGGGGGTGAACTCTCACCCGGTGATTTCACCTTCCGGACGGAAATGAAGAACTCCGATGCGGTGAACGTGCTCATCGGCAAGGACACTTCCAAGGTCATGTATTTCGCGCTCAGTGCGGGATTGCGCATCGGTGAATCACTTGATGCGATCTCCAAGGGCTCGGGCATCCCGTTGTCCGACCTGAAGGCGCTCAGCGACTCGCCGGGCCAGTTTGGCCTTCCCGCCCAGGCGAAGAACCTGGAGGGCTTCCTGGCACCGGGGGAGTACCGCTTCCCCCTTGGAACCTCTGCCAAGGACATCCTGCAGAAGCTCGTCACGTCGACAACCGATGAGCTCAAGGCCCAGGGTGTCACGGATCCGGTCAAGCAGTACCAGACCATCACAGTGGCCAGCATCGTGCAGGCTGAAGGCGGCCAAGCCGATTATGGCAACGTGGCCGGCGCCATCTACAACAGGCTCAAACCGGGCAACACCGAGACGAACGGCCTCATCCAGTCGGACGCCACGGTTACCTATGGCCTGGGTACCAAGACCTTCCACCTGACCGATGCCCAGAAGGCCGACAAGAGCAACCCCTACAACACCTACGCCAACGTGGGCCTTCCGGTGGGTCCCATTGGTTCCCCCGGCAAGACGGCGATCGATGCCGCCGCCAAACCGACAGCCAACAACTACCTTTACTGGGTGACCATCAACCTGGACACCAAGGAAACCAAGTTCTCCAGCACTTTGGCGGAGCACCTCAAGTACGTTGACCAATACAACGCGTGGTGTGCAGCCAACGCCGGACGGTGCGTGTGAGTAGACGTGCCGCCGTCCTGGGGCACCCTATCGGTCACTCGAAGTCACCGGCGCTCCACCGCGCGGCCTACGCGAAGCTTGGGCTCGACATCGAGTACTCGGCGATCGACGTGACCGTTGAGCGGCTCCCGGCCTTCATGGCGGGCCTCCAGGCAGGGGACGACTGGTGCGGTTTGTCCGTCACGATGCCCCTCAAGACCGCCATGGTGGACGAAGTCGACGAGGTCCGGGGGGCGGGGGCGCAATTGGGCGTCATCAACACGGTCGCGTTTGAAGCCACCGGCCAGGGCGTGCGGCGGATCGGTCACAACACGGATGTGGCCGGCATCGTTGACGCCGTCAGGAACGCAGGAGTCACAGAGCAGCCGGATTCCGCGATCCTTGGCGGAGGCGGGACATCCGCGGCGGCCATTGCGGCACTCCGGGAGCTCGGTTCGAAACACGTTGACGTCTTCGTGCGCGACGCCGGACGGGCCGCCGAGGCGAAAGCCGCGGCGGCCGCCGTCGGGCTTTCCATTCACCTCCGGCCGCTGGCTGAAGCTGCCGAAGGCATTGCCGGACTCGACCTGGTGATCTCCACGCTGCCGCCCCGGGCGGCAGACGGGATCGCAACGCAGCTCGAACAGCTTCCCGACGGCGGCAGGCTTCCCGGCGATGCCAAGTTTCCCGGCGATGACAAGTTTCCCGGCGATGCCTGGGGTGTGCTTCTGGATGTCGCCTACGATCCGTGGCCCAGCCGCATCGCCGAAGCGTGGCATTCCCGGGGTGGGGTGGTGGTTCCGGGGCTGGAGATGTTGCTCTACCAAGCCGTTGAGCAAATCCGCTTGTTTTCCGGTGCCGACGTCACCGCCGATGTCATAGATGTGATGTGTGACTCAGTCGGGCTTCCCCGGCGGGTCTAGTAAGGGCCTTACATGGCAGGATTGGATATATGTTGCGTTGGTTGACTGCCGGTGAATCCCATGGCCCGGCACTGCTCGGAATTGTTGAAGGCGTCCCCGCCGGTGTGGAACTCACCAGCGAGGAAATACGCGACGCCTTGGCGCGTCGCCGGCTCGGCTATGGCCGCGGCGCCCGGATGAAGTTCGAGCAGGACGAAGTGAGCATCCTTGGCGGCGTCAGGCACGGCGTGACTCAGGGGGGCCCCGTCGCGATCCAGATCGGCAACACCGAATGGCCCAAATGGGAGCAGATCATGTCTGCCGACCCCGTGGACCCCGCACTCCTCGCGGACCAGGCCCGCAATGCGCCGTTGACACGGCCGCGTCCCGGCCATGCGGATTTCACGGGCATGCAGAAGTACGGATTCCCCGAGGCCCGGCCTGTCCTGGAACGCGCCAGCGCCCGGGAAACTGCCACCCGCGTTGCCCTGGGTACCGTGGCGTCGCAATTCCTGAAGCAGCTTGGCATCGAGCTGGTGAGCCACACCGTTTCCATCGCGAGCGTGACCGTGCCCGAGGGTCGCCCGCTGCCCGTGCCGTCCGACGTCCTGGCGCTCGATGCCGATCCTTTGCGTTGCTTCGATCGGGAGACCTCCGACGCGATGGTGGCCGAGGTTGACGCGGCACACAAGGAAGGCGAGACCCTCGGCGGTGTCGTCGAAGTCCTGGCCTACGGGCTTCCGCCGGGGCTCGGAAGCTACGTGCACTGGGACCGTCGCCTCGACTCACGCCTTGCTGCTGCCCTGATGGGTATCCAGGCGATCAAGGGCGTCGAAGTCGGCGATGGCTTCCTGACAGCGGCCCGCCGTGGCTCCGCGGCCCACGATGAAATCGTCAAGGACGAGACTGGCCGGATCGTCCGCAAGACCAATCGTGCCGGTGGCATCGAGGGTGGCATGAGCATCGGCGAGGTCCTGCGTGTGCGCGCCGCCATGAAACCCATCGCCACCGTCCCGCGTGCGTTGAAGACCATCGACGTCAGCACGGGCGAGGCCGCCAAGGCCCACCACCAACGCTCCGACGTCTGTGCCGTTCCAGCGGCGGGTGTCGTTGCCGAGGCCATGGTCGCGCTTGTGCTGGCCGAGGCCGTCGCCGAGAAGTTCGGCGGTGATTCGGTCGCCGAGACCGCCCGGAACCTTCGGGGTTACCTGGACAGCATCCCGGCAACCCTGGACTCGGTTGGCCACTAGTGGCCCGCTGTAGTCCGGGCGCCGCTTACGGGCGCGCGATCGCTTTGGTGGGGCCAATGGCCGTCGGCAAGTCGGTCATCGGCCAGCAGCTCGCCCAACAATTGGGCGTGCCCTTCGTTGACACGGACTCCGTCATCGTCGAGCACCACGGTACGATCGCGGATATTTTCGCCGGCCGTGGAGAACATGCTTTCCGGGAAATCGAGGCCAGGACGGTGGCACGTGCCGTTGAAGCTGCGAACATCGACGGCGCGGTGGTTTCGCTGGGTGGAGGCGCAGTGCTCGATTCCGGCACGCAACAACTGCTGGGCGGCTGCACCGTGATCTACCTTGAGTGCGACGCGGAGACAGTCGCTGAGCGCATTGCCCGCAATACAGGCCGGCCACTCCTGGCCGGCGACGCCATGGCCCGCTGGGATGCCCTATTCGCCGCCCGGCGTCCTGTCTATGAACGCCTTGCAGACATCACCGTCGACGTCCGGTCCGGAACCGTTGCGGAAATCGCCCTCCACGTGGAGGAAAGACTGCGTGAATACGCGGCCTTGAAAGAGGAAGTGCAAAAGTGAGCAACGAAGCAACTGTCATCAAGGTCACTGGCCAGTCCGCCAACGAGAACTACGACGTCGTCGTCGGGCGCGGCCTCTTGGAGACCCTTCCCGCGAAGCTGGGTGAGCGCGTCAGGCGGGTTCTCGTGATCCACCCTCGTGCCTTGCGCCTCACGGGCGATACGGTCCGCGCCGAACTCGAGGCTGCCGGGTTCACCGCCCTCACCGCCGAGATCCCCGATGCCGAAGAAGGCAAGCACATCCAGGTTGCCGCGTTCTGCTGGCAAGTGCTTGGCCAGAACGACTTCACCCGCTCCGACGCGATCGTGGCGGTCGGCGGCGGCGCGGTCACCGACCTCGCCGGATTCGTCGCCGCCACCTGGCTGCGAGGCGTCAAGGTCATCCACATGCCCACGAGCCTTCTCGGCATGGTGGACGCGTCGGTTGGCGGCAAGACCGGCATCAACACGGCTGAAGGCAAGAACCTGGTGGGTTCCTTCCACCCGCCCGCAGCTGTCCTTGCGGACCTGGACACGCTCCAGACGTTGCCCAGGAACGAGTTGATCTCCGGAATGGCAGAGGTCATCAAGTGCGGCTTCATTGCCGATCCCGCCATCCTGGAACTGGTCGAAAACAAGCCGGAGGAAGTCACCGATCCCGGCTCGGCGGTGCTCCGCGAGCTCATCGAACGCGCCATCGCGGTCAAGGCGAAAGTGGTTTCCGAAGACCTCAAGGAATCCGGCCTGCGTGAAATCCTCAATTACGGGCACACACTCGGCCACGCGATCGAACTCGTGGAACGCTACTCATGGCGCCACGGTGCAGCGGTTTCGGTCGGCATGATGTTCGCTGCCGAACTCGCCCGCAGCGTCGGCCGGCTTTCCGACGTCGACGCCGACAGGCACCGCACCATCCTGGAGGGACTCGGCTTGCCGGTCACCTACCGCCGGGACCGCTGGCAAGGCTTGCTCGACGGCATGCGCCGCGACAAGAAATCCCGCGGAGACCTCCTGCGCTTCGTCGTGCTCGACGGCGTGGCCAAACCCGGAATCCTCGACGTTCCGGACACTTCGTTGCTCTTCGCCGCCTACCAGGAAATCGCATCATGACCACCGAGACCTTCAGCACTATCAGTGACTGGCCCACGGGAGGATTTCCAGGAGTGCGGACCAATCCGGACACGCTCCTGCCGGCCATCGTCAACGAGGAAGTCATGCAGTCGGCACTGGCTGAGTCCAGCGACCCCGCTGACCGCGTCATGGCGCTCATGCTCGAAGGCCACCCGGGAGAGGCCGCCGAATTGTTGGCGGAGGCGCGCTACAGCGATCCCGAGTCGTTCAAGTTGCGGATCTTCGAAGCCGAACTGCACCGCGCCACCAACCGCTTCGACCGGGCCGTGGAACTCTTCCGCCGGCTACTGGGCGAAGTCCACGGAACCGCAGAGGAACCGGTCGTCCATCAGTATCTGGGGCGCGCCTATTTTGTGGCGGGCAATCACGTCGCCGCGGCGGAGTCGTTCACCAAGGCCCTGGACCTGCGTGTCGCCCTGGCGGCTGACGCTTCCTTGATCTACTCCTCGGCTGTGGCCCTTCAACGCGCCCGGAACGTCCTCGAGCTCGCCTCCTGACAAGGGCGCGGAAGGCGTGACGCATTTTGCCGGTAGAATGGACTTTGGATTTTTGATAAATACGCGCTGGCGGCCGTCAAGGCATGCCTGCTTGGCATAGTCGGGCTGGAAGCCAGAGGCGTAGCTAGAACCAGTGAGAGAAACCAGAGGATACTAGTGGCAACCACAAATGACATCAAGAACGGAACCGTGCTGAAGCTCGAGGGCCAGCTCTGGAACATCATTGAGTTCCAGCACGTCAAGCCGGGCAAGGGCGGCGCGTTCGTGCGCACGAAGATGCGCAACGTCATGTCGGGCAAGGTGGTCGACAAGACCTTCAACGCCGGCCTCAAGATCGAAACCGCCACGGTCGACCGCCGCGACTACCAGTACCTGTACCAGGACGGCGCGGACTTCGTGTTCATGGACACCCAGGACTTCGACCAGATCACGGTCTCCGGCGCCACGGTAGGCGACGCCACCAACTTCATGCTGGAAAACCAGATGGTCAACATCGCCATCCACGAGGGCACTCCGCTTTACATCGAACTGCCCCCGAGCGTCGTCCTCGAAATCACGTACACCGAGCCGGGCCTCCAGGGCGACCGCTCCTCGGCTGGAACCAAGCCGGCTACCCTCGAGACCGGCTACGAGATCCAGGTGCCCCTGTTCGTTGAGAACAACACCAAGGTCAAGGTCGACACCCGCGACGGCAGCTACCTGGGCCGGGTCAGCGACTAGTGAGCGCCCGTGGTAAGGCCCGTAACAGGGCCCTCGAAGTACTGTTCGAGGCGGAGCAGCGTTCCGCCTCCGCTTTCGAGGTCTTGAAGGCCCGCCGGGAAATGACCGACCTCGTCGTCAACCCTTACACGATGGACATCGTGGAAGGCGTGGTTGCCATGCAGCCCACCATCGACGAGTTCCTGCAGACCTACGCCCAGGGCTGGACCTTGGAGCGGATGCCCGCGGTCGACCGCATCATCCTGCGGATCGGCGCGTGGGAGCTCCTCTACAACGACGACGTCCCGGACGGCGTGGCCGTCAGCGAAGCCGTTGCCTTGGCCAAGGTCATGTCCACCGACGAATCTCCTGCGTTCATCAACGGCCTCCTCGGCCGGTTGCAGACGCTGAAGCCTTCACTGCTCGCTTAGGCGGCATTGGAAGATCAGCCCAACTGACTGGCACTTAAGGTCGTTATGAGCCTTCATAACGACATCTGCTGCCAGTCAGTTGGGCTGAACTCAAGAGACCCTGGGCAGCCGGGTGTTGCCGCTGTGGTAATTTTGAAGAGCAAATGTTCCTTTTTTAATTCCGTCCCGTGAGGCGGGGAAAGGGGAGACGAGCGATGACTGAAGTCACTGCGCCGGTGCCGTCCCGGGTTGTTCTCAACCACGCGGACATCGACCGTGCGCTCACTCGTATCGCCCACGAGATCCTCGAAGCCAACAAGGGTTCCCAGGATCTGGTTCTTTTGGGCATCCCACGCCGCGGCTATCCGTTGGCCGTGAGGCTGGCTGGCAAAATCGCCGCCGCCGATCCATCCGTGAACGCTTCCGCGATTGTCGGTCAGCTGGACGTCACCATGTTCCGTGATGATCTATCCCACCAGCCCGCCAGGCCCCCGTACCCCACCAAGCTGCCGTTGTCCGGAATCGACAACAAGGTTGTTGTCCTCATCGATGACGTCCTGTACTCGGGCCGCACCATCCGGGCAGCCCTCGACGCGATCATCGACCTCGGCAGGCCGCGCATCGTCCGACTGGCCGTCCTCGTGGACCGCGGGCACCGCGAACTGCCGATCCGCGCCGACCATGTCGGCAAGAACCTGCCGACGTCCTCCTCGGAAAAGGTCCGGGTCCACCTGGAAGAATTCGATTCCGTGGACGGCCTGCCCATCAATGAAGTAGTGATCGAGGCAGGCGCATGAAGCACCTGCTCTCCACCGAGAACCTGGGCGCTGCGGACGCCATCCGGATCCTTGACACCGCCGAAGAGATGGCGGCCGTAGGGGACCGGGAAGTCAAGAAGCTGCCCGCCCTGCGCGGCCGCACCGTGGTCAACCTCTTCTTCGAAGACTCCACCCGCACCCGCATATCCTTCGAGGCCGCGGCCAAGCGGCTCTCTGCCGACGTCATCAACTTCGCTGCCAAGGGTTCCTCGGTGTCGAAAGGCGAGTCCCTCAAGGACACCGCGCAGACCCTCGCGGCCATGGGTGCCGATGCTGTGGTCATCCGCCACTGGGCTTCCGGGGCTCCGCACCGCTTGGCTTCCACCGACTGGATCGACGCAGCCGTCATCAACGCCGGCGACGGCACCCACGAACACCCCACGCAGGCCCTCCTGGACGCGTTCACGATGCGCCGCCACTGGTCCAAGTTGCACGGTTCGTCATCCACGGGCGCGGACCTCACGGGCATGCGCGTCGCCATCGCGGGCGACGTCCTGCACTCCCGCGTCGCCCGCTCCAATGTGTGGCTCCTGCGCACCCTCGGCGCGGAAGTGACGCTCGTGGCACCGCCCACGTTGCTGCCGATCGGCGTCGAACACTGGCCTTGCAAGGTCAGTTACAACCTCGATGAGACCCTCGAGGCCGGAGTGGACGCCATGATGATGCTGCGCGTCCAGGGAGAGCGCATGAACGCGTCCTTCTTCCCCTCCACCCGCGAGTATTCGCGACGCTGGGGCTTCGACGATGCCCGCCTGCGTGCCCTCGACGATCTCGGGCTCAAGGACACCATCATCATGCACCCCGGCCCCATGAACCGGGGACTGGAGATTTCTTCTGCCGCCGCGGATTCGCCGCGCTCCACCGTCCTTGCCCAGGTCCGGAACGGCGTGTCGGTCCGGATGGCCGCACTGTACCTGCTGCTCTCGGGAGATTCCCGTGAAGCCGCCACCATGCCGGGCACCGCCCGTTCCGATAAGGAGAGCAACTGATGACCGAAACCGCAACAGGGACCTACGTGATCCGCGGTGCGGCCATCCTGGGTGGCGACGCCGAGGACCTGCTGATCCGCGACGGCGTCATCGCCGGGCGCGGCATCGGCCTTTCCGCCGAAGGAGCCACCGTGATCGAGGCCGCCGGCCTCGTGGCGCTTCCCGGCATGGTCGACATCCACACCCACTTGCGTGAGCCTGGGCGCGAAGACGCGGAAACCGTCGAAACAGGTACCCGCGCCGCGGCCCTTGGCGGCTACACCGCGGTCCACGCCATGGCCAACAGCAACCCGGTGGCTGACACCGCGGGCGTCGTCGAGCAGGTCCACAGCCTGGGCCGCGCCTCCGGTTGGGTGGATGTGCGTCCGGTCGGCGCGGTCACGGTAGGGCTCGCCGGTGAGCAGCTCGCCGAGCTCGGCGCCATGGCGGACTCCCGCGCCCAGGTCCGCGTCTTCTCCGACGACGGCATTTGCGTCCACGATCCCGTGCTGATGCGCCGCGCCCTGGAGTACGTCAAAGCGTTCGACGGCGTCGTGGCCCAGCACGCCCAGGAACCCCGCCTCACCGCGGGAGCCCAGATGAACGAGGGCACCGTCTCCGCCGTCCTCGGGCTGGCCGGTTGGCCCGCGGTCGCCGAGGAGAGCATCATCGCCCGGGACGTCCTTTTGGCCCAGCACGTGGGCTCCCGCCTGCACGTCTGCCACGTGTCCACCGCCGGCTCAGTGGAGATCGTCCGTTGGGCCAAGGAACGCGGGATCAACGTCACGGCGGAGGTCACGCCCCACCACTTGTTGCTCACTGACGAATTGGTTCGCAGCTACGACCCGGTCTACAAAGTCAACCCGCCCCTGCGCACCGACGCGGATGTCCAGGCGCTCCGTGCCGGGCTCGCGGACGGCACCATCGACGTCGTCGGCACGGACCACGCCCCGCACCCAAGCGAGCACAAGGAGTGCGAGTGGGCCCAGGCGGCAATGGGCATGACGGGACTGGAGACTGCCTTGTCGGTCGTCCAGGAAACCATGATCGAAACCGGGCTCATGACCTGGGCCGACTTCGCCCGCGTCACGTCCACGGTGCCCGCGGCCATTGGACGCGTGGCAGATCAGGGGCGTCCGCTCGAAGCCGGTGAGCCCGCGAACGTCATCCTCGTGGACCCGGCTGCCCGGTGGACAGTGGATCCGCATAAGATGGCCACCATGGGCCGGAACTCACCGTTTGCGGGCAGGGAGCTGCCGGGAGCCGTCGTCGCCACGTTCTTCAAGGGCCACCCGACCGTACTGGACGGCAAGCTCAACACGCCGTACCGCCATGCAGCGGAGCCGGCCGGCGCCGGCAGCAGCAACTGATGGACAACAAACTTGCTTCCCTGCTCCTCGTCGTGGTCCTTGCCGCGGTTGCGGCCGGACTCATCGCGATAGGTTGGCGCGGCAGGCTCAAGCGGCAGGCCGGCCTCGGGCAGCTTCCGGACGTGCCGGAGAGGCTCAGTCCGGCCGGCATGGTGGCTGAAGGCCAGTATGTGGCCACGACGACGGCGGGAGACTGGCTCGACCGGGTCGCCGTCCACGGACTTGGCTTCCGCGGCAACGCGGAAGTGAGCGTCCACCCGGAAGGCGTCCTCTTCGACCGGAAGGGGACAGCACCATTGTTCGTTCCGGCGGAGGCCGTGACCGATTGCGGCAGCGCCGACGGCATGGCCGGCAAGTTCGTGGAGAAGGAGGGACTCGTGGTCTTGAGCTGGATGCTCGGAGAACACGAACTCGATACCGGATTCAGGACCAGGCGTGCCGCCGACAAGCAACCGCTCCTCGAAGCACTTCAAGAATTGATCTCTGCAGCCCCCCAGGCAGATGCCGATAGTGGAAAGTAACAAAGTGACGGACACCAACGCAGTGACAGGCAATACCAATCCAGCAGAGTCCTCCGCGGCAGTGCTGGTCCTCGAAGACGGCCGCACGTTCCGCGGCCGGAGCTACGGCGCCACCGGCGTGGCCCTGGGCGAGGCGGTCTTCGCCACCGGCATGACCGGATACCAGGAAACCATCACGGATCCCTCCTACGCCCGGCAGCTCGTGGTCCAGACGGCTCCGCACATCGGTAACACCGGCGTGAACAAGGAAGACGCCGAGTCCCGCCGCATCTGGGTGGCCGGCTACGTGGTCCGCGACGCCGCGCGCCGCCCCTCGAACTGGCGTTCGGAGCGCAGCCTCGACGCGGAACTCGTCGAACAGGGCATTGTCGGCATCCAGGCCGTGGACACCCGCGCCATCACCCGGCACCTGCGCGAGCACAAGACCATGCGCGCCGGGATCTTCTCCGGCGAAGCGGCCAAGGCCACCGACAAGGAGCTCCTGGACACCGTCCTGGCCAGCGCGCCAATGGAAGGTGCCCGCCTGGCCGAAGAAGTGAGCATCGACGAGGCATACGTCGTCGAGCCCGCGGACCATGGCTGGGACGGCGAGCCGAAGTTCAGCATCGCCGCGATCGACCTTGGCATCAAGGCGATGACCCCGGTCCGCTTCGCCGAACGCGGCGTACGCGTGCACGTCCTGCCGGCCACCGCAACGCTGGAAGACGTCAAGGCAGTCAACCCTGACGGCTTCTTCATGTCCAACGGCCCCGGCGACCCCGCCACCGCGGACGCCCAGGTGAAGCTGCTCCGCGCCGTGCTGGATGAGAAGATGCCGTACTTCGGAATCTGCTTCGGCAACCAGATCCTGGGCCGGGCCCTCGGATTCGGCACGTACAAGCTCAAGTACGGCCACCGCGGGATCAACCAGCCGGTGATGGACCGCCGCACCGGCAAGGTCGAAATCACGTCCCAGAACCACGGCTTCGCCGTCGACGCTCCCATGGACGGCGCCACCATGGCTCCCGAGGAGCGCTTCGGACGCGTGGAGGTCAGCCACGTGAGCCTCAACGACGACGTCGTCGAAGGACTCGCCTGCCTCGACATCCCGGCGTTCTCGGTCCAATACCACCCCGAAGCCGCAGCCGGGCCGCACGACGCCGCCTACCTCTTCGACCGCTTCATCGATCTGATGGAGAGCACGAAGAACAGCCAGGCCGCCGACACTCAGACATCGAACTCCGCGAAGAACGAGGACACCAAGTAATGCCAAAGCGTACAGATCTCAAGAGCGTCCTCGTTATCGGTTCCGGCCCGATCGTCATCGGCCAGGCGGCCGAATTCGACTACTCCGGCACCCAGGCACTGCGGGTGCTCAAAGAGGAGGGCCTGCGCGTCATCCTCGTGAACTCCAACCCGGCCACCATCATGACGGACCCCGAGTTCGCCGATGCCACGTACGTCGAGCCCATCACTCCCGAGGTGGTCGAAAAGATCATCGCCAAGGAGCGCCCGGACGCCGTCCTGCCCACGCTGGGTGGACAGACGGCCCTCAACACGGCCATCGCCCTCGACAAGAACGGCGTGCTCGAGAAGTACAACGTCGAACTCATCGGTGCCAACATTGCCGCGATCGAACTCGGCGAGGACCGTGAAAAGTTCAAGGGCGTCGTGGAACGCTGCGGCGCCGAATCGGCCCGCAGCCACATCATCCACACCATGGACGAAGCACTGACTGCGGCGGAAGACCTCGGCTACCCGATGGTTGTCCGACCGTCCTTCACCATGGGCGGCCTGGGCTCGGGCCTGGCGTACAACGAGGACGACCTGCGCCGCATCGTGGGCCAGGGCCTGCAGTACAGCCCCACGTCCGAGGTCCTGCTGGAAGAGAGCATCCTCGGCTGGAAAGAGTACGAGCTGGAAATGATGCGCGACAAGAACGACAACGTCGTTGTTGTCTGCTCCATCGAGAACTTCGATCCGGTGGGTGTCCACACGGGCGACTCGATCACCGTTGCCCCGGCCCTGACCCTGACTGACCGCGAGTACCAGCGGCTGCGCGACATCTCCATCGCCGTCATCCGCGAAGTCGGCGTCGACACCGGTGGCTGCAACATCCAGTTCGCCATCGAACCGGACACGGGGCGCGTCGTCGTCATCGAAATGAACCCGCGTGTTTCGCGTTCCTCGGCGCTGGCCTCCAAGGCCACCGGCTTCGCGATCGCCAAGATCGCCACCAAGCTCTCCCTGGGCTACACGCTGGACGAGATCCCCAACGACATCACGCAGCAAACCCCGGCTTCGTTCGAGCCGACGCTCGACTACGTCGTCGTGAAGGTTCCCCGCTTCGCGTTCGAGAAGTTCCCTGCCGCGGACAACACGCTGACCACCACCATGAAGTCCGTCGGCGAAGCCATGGCGATGGGCCGCAACTTCACCGAGGCTCTGCAGAAGGCCCTCCGCTCGCTTGAGCAGAAGGGTTCGCAGCTGGACTTCAGCCACGTGCCCGAGTGGGAAGTGACGGAGCTCATCGAGAAGTCCAAGCGCCCGACGACGGACCGCCTCCACCAGGTCCAGCGCGCCCTGCTCGGCGGTGCTTCGGTCGAGGACCTCTATGCCGCCACCAAGATCGATCCGTGGTTCCTGGACCAGCTGCAGCTGCTCAACGAAATGTCCCACGAGATCCGCAAGGCCGGCGCCCTGACGGAAGACATGCTCCGCAACGCCAAGCGCCACGGCTTCTCTGATGAGCAGATCGGCGCCTTGACGCACAACCCGGAGGCCGTTGTCCGCGGCGTCCGGCAGGCCCTGGGCATCCGCCCGGTCTACAAGACGGTGGACACCTGTGCCGCCGAATTCGCCGCGTACACCCCGTACCACTACTCCTCGTATGACGAGGAGGACGAGGTCGGCCTGCACTCCAAGCCGTCCGTCATCATCCTGGGCTCGGGCCCCAACCGCATCGGCCAGGGCATCGAGTTCGACTACTCGTGCGTCCACGCCTCCATGGCGTTGCGCAAGGCCGGCTACGAGACCGTCATGGTCAACTGCAACCCGGAAACCGTCTCCACGGACTACGACGTCTCCACCCGCCTGTACTTCGAACCGTTGACTCTCGAGGACGTCCTCGAAGTCATCGCGGCCGAGGAGCGCACGGGCGGCGTCATGGGCGTGTTCGTGCAGCTCGGCGGCCAGACCCCGCTCAAGCTCGCACAGCAGCTGGCAGACGCCGGCGTGCCGATCCTTGGCACCTCCCCGGAAGCGATCGACCTCGCCGAACACCGCGGCATGTTCTCCCGCGTGCTCGACCAGGCGGGGCTGATCGCCCCGAAGAACGGCACCGCCGTGTCCTTCGAGGACGCCAAGAAGATCGCCGACGAGATCGGCTACCCGGTCCTCGTCCGCCCGTCCTACGTGCTGGGCGGCCGCGGCATGGAGATCGTCTACGACGAAGCCAATCTCTCGCGCTACATCGCAAACGCCACGGAAATCACCCCGGACCACCCAGTGCTGATCGACCGCTTCCTCGAGGACGCCGTCGAAATCGACGTCGACGCGCTCTTCGACGGCACGGACATGTACCTCGGCGGCATCATGGAGCACATCGAGGAAGCCGGCATCCACTCCGGTGACTCCGCGTGCGTCCTGCCTCCGATCACCCTCGGCAGCAACGTGATCGAGCGCGTCCGCACGGCCACGAGGGCCATCGCTGAAGGCGTAGGCGTCCGTGGGCTCATCAACATCCAGTTCGCGCTGGCCTCCGACGTGCTCTACGTGCTCGAGGCCAACCCGCGCGCTTCCCGCACGGTTCCGTTCGTCTCCAAGGCAACGGGCGTGCAGATGGCCAAGGCTGCGGCCCTGATCGGCACCGGCGTCACCATCAACCAGCTGCGCAGCGCCTACAAGATGCTGCCGGAAACGGGCGACGGTTCAACCCTGCCGCTCGACGCTCCCGTCGCGGTGAAGGAAGCCGTGCTGCCGTTCAGCCGTTTCCGCACGCCGGAAGGCAAGGTAGTGGACTCGTTGCTCGGCCCGGAAATGCGTTCCACCGGTGAGGTCATGGGCATCGACAAGCACTTCGACACCGCATTCGCGAAGAGCCAGGCCGCTGCCAACAACGCGCTGCCCACCGAAGGCAAGATCTTTGTCTCTGTCGCCAACCGCGACAAGCGTTCGGTGATCATGGGCGTCAAGCGCCTGTCCGATCTCGGCTTCGAGATTGTCTCCACTGGCGGCACCGCGGATGTCCTGCGCCGCAACGGCATCCAGGCCACCCCGGTCCGCAAGGTAGCCGAAGGCAGCAGCGCCGAAGGCGAGGGGACCATCGCGGACCTCATCATCGCCGGCGAAATCGACATGGTCTTCAACACGCCTTCCGGGGGCGAAGCCCGCAGCGACGGCTACGAACTCCGTGCAGCCGCTACGTCCATCGGCATCCCCTGCATCACCACGGTTGCGGAGTTCAACGCCGCGGTGCAGGCCATCGAGGCGCTGCGCACTTACGAGTGGTCGGTGACGAGCCTGCAGGAGCACGCCGCTGCGCTGTCAGCTTCCCAGGCCGCGGCAGCCGAGGCCGTCAATGCCTGAGTCCGCCGCAGCCGCGCAGCAGGCTGTTCTTAGCTCGGGACCACAGCCGTTCGGTTCCCGCCTGGCGGCCGCGATGGCCGCCCGTGGCCCCTTGTGCGTCGGCATTGACCCGCACCCGGGGCTCTTGGCGGACTGGGGATTGAACGACGACGTCGCAGGCCTGGAACGCTTTTCGCTCACGGTCGTGGAGGCCGTGGCGACGCTCGCTGCCGCGGTCAAACCGCAAGTGGCGCTCTATGAGCGCCACGGCTCCGCCGGCATGGCGGTATTGGAACGGACCCTTGCGGTCGCAGCCGACGCCGGAGTGCTGAGCATCGCCGACGCCAAACGCGGAGACATCGGTTCCACGATGGCTGCCTACGCCGACGCCTGGCTACGGGATGGTTCCGCCTTGGCGGCCGACTCGGTCACGCTGAGCCCGTACCTCGGCTTCGAGTCGCTGCGACCGGCACTCGACCTCGCAGCCGAGTCCGGCCGCGGTGTCTTCGTGCTCGCCCTGACGTCCAACCCCGAGGGCAAGTCCGTGCAGCACGTAGGCGGCTCGGAATCGGTCGCGCGGCGGATCGCCGAGGCCGCGGCCGAGGAAAACCGTCGCTATTCCGGTGCCATGGGGTCCGTCGGTCTGGTGGTCGGTGCCACGATCGGCGGCGCCCTCACGGAACTCGGGCTGGACCTCGACGCCGTCCACGGGCCCATCCTGGCACCCGGACTGGGCGCGCAGGGGGCAACTCCGGCGGATCTGCGTGCCACTTTCGGCGCGGCATACCCGGCGGTCCTGGCGACGTCGAGCCGTGGAATCCTCGCCGCCGGTCCAGCGATTGCCGGACTGCGCTCCGCCACTGAGGCCACGCGCGACGGACTGCTGGAAGGCTGAGCCCGATCTTGGTTGGTCCAATGCATTGCGCTCCGTAGCGACCACGCGATAGCTTCGGGATCAGTCCAAATCCGCAACGCACTCGATGCCGGCCAAAGGGGGATGTGTCAGTGACCTTAAAGGCATTGTCGCCAGAGGAACGTTCCGATGCCTTGGAGAAGGCAGCGAGAGCCCGGGCACGGCGGGCTCTCGCAAAGGAACAGCTCAGGACCGGCGAACTCGGCTTTGCGGGGTTGATCAAGTCGGCACAAACCGACGAGGCAATCGCCCGCATGCGCGTTTCCGAGCTCATCGAGGCTGTTCCCGGCATTGGTCCGGTCCGGGCCGCGGCCATCATGGCGGAAATCGGCATCGCCCCTTCGCGCAGGCTCCGGGGCCTGGGAATTCACCAGTCCCGGTCGCTGATAGATTTTATGGAAGACAAATACGGCGTTTAAGCGAATACAGCGTTTAACAAATGCGGCGTATATAGAATCTCCACGAAGGACGATGTGAGCAAGAATCCGGGACTGACTGTCCTCGCAGGCCCCACTGCCGTTGGCAAGGGAACAGTATCCACGTATATCCGGGACAATTACCCCGAAGTCTGGCTGTCGGTTTCAGCCACCACCCGTGCGCCACGGCCGGGGGAGCAGGATGGTGTCCACTACTACTTCAAGTCCGCCGAGGAATTCGACGCACTCGTTGACGCCGGGCAATTGCTTGAGTGGGCGGTCGTCCATGGTAAAAACCGTTACGGCACGCTGCGCAGCACCGTGGACGCGGCAATCGCCGAAGGCAGGTCCGTGCTGTTGGAGATCGATTTGCAGGGCGCCCGCCAGGTCAAGGCGGCAGTTCCGGACGCCAACTTCGTGTTCCTGGCTCCGCCCAGCTGGGACGAAATGGTGCGCCGCCTGGTAGGGCGCGGCACCGAAACCCCGGAGGAACAGCAGCGGCGGCTGGAAACCGCTAAACTGGAACTTGCCGCTGAACCGGAGTTTGACCACACCGTCATCAATGACGACGTACGCCGGGCAGCGGACGAGCTTGTTTCACTCATGGGGCTTACCCCGCACCAGCGCTAAGCGCTAGCACTTGTCAGCCCGTTAGAATTTGGAGATTTCGTGTCCACGAACCTTGAAGGCATCATCAACCCGCCGATCGATTCGCTGCTTGCTGCTGCCGATTCGAAGTACGGCCTGGTGATTTTCGGCGCCAAGCGCGCGCGCCAGATCAACGCCTACTACGCACAGCTCCACGAGGGCCTCTTCGAGTACGTTGGCCCGCTGGTCGACACGAAGCTGAACGAAAAGTCGCTTTCCATCGCCTTGCGCGAGATCAACGAAGGCCTGCTGGTTTCCACTCCCATCGAGCCCGCAGAGTAAACAGACTGCCTGTTGACGGAGGTCACGTGCGCATAGTCCTCGGAGTCGGGGGAGGGATCGCAGCCTACAAGGTTGCATCGCTCCTCCGGCTTTTTACTGAAGCCGGACACAACGTGACGGTCATTCCCACGGAGGCCGCCACCCGCTTTGTCGGCGTGGCCACCTGGGAGGCGCTCTCGGGCAATCCGGTGAGCAACAGCGTCTTCGACGACGTGGAGAAGGTCAACCACGTCCGTCTCGGCCATGAGGCGGACCTCATCGTGGTGGCCCCGGCAACTGCCGACCTGCTGGCCAAGGCAGCAACCGGCCAAGCGGGGGACTTGCTCACCAACACGCTCCTCATGGCCCATGGCCCGGTACTTTTCGCCCCCGCGATGCACACCGAAATGTGGCAGAACCAGGCCACCCAGGCGAATGTGGAAACGTTGCGCAGCCGGGGCATCACTGTCCTGGAACCCGCTGTGGGCCGGCTGACGGGCGTGGACTCCGGGCCGGGCAGGCTGCCCGAACCGGAAGCGATCTTCGCAGCCGCGGTGGCTCTGCTCGACGCCTCCGCACCAGCAACCCTGATGGCGGCCCCGAAACCCCTCGCCGGGCGCACCATCACCATTTCTGCCGGAGGCACCAGGGAAGCCCTTGATCCGGTCCGTTTCCTGGGGAACAGGTCTTCAGGCAAGCAGGGCGTTGCGCTGGCCGCCGCGGCCCTTGCCGCAGGTGCCCATGTCAGGTTCCTCGCTGCCCACATGGATGTCCAGGCGCCGGCCGGGGTCGAACTGATCCAGGTTGAATCCGCATTGGAGCTCCGTGACGCCGCGCTGGAAGCCGCCGCCGGCTCCGACGTCGTGATCATGGCCGCAGCAGTCGCAGACTTCCGCCCGGCCGAGGTTTCGGACACGAAAATCAAGAAGGTCAACGGCGATGACGCCCCCGTGGTGCGCCTCGTGCAGAACCCGGACATCCTGCATGAGCTGGTGGTGCGCCGCGACGCCGAGGCATCCACGCAGTTGATCGTCGGGTTTGCGGCCGAAACCGGGGACGAGGACGGGAACGTCCTGGAGCACGCCACTGCCAAGCTCAAACGCAAAGGCTGCGACCTTTTGGTGGTCAACCAGGTCGGCGTCGGGCGCGTGTTTGGCCAAGACCAGAATTCTGTGATCATTCTCTCCGGCCATGGCGCGGCGCCGCAATCGGCGGCGGGTTCCAAATCCGACGTCGCCGCCGCTGTTATTGACCGCATCAGCACTGAACTGAGCCGCGTACACCCGGCCCCCTAGCCATCGGGTGACACTCCTTCCGCAGCTGGTCCATCCTTAGCACAGGGACATACGGCGGAAGCCGGTCGCCCCCAACCGAGTAAGGTAGTCGAGTGACTTTACCGCTGCACCACGAATCCCACGGCACCCCGTCCAAGCTCCGGCTCTTCACCTCAGAGTCGGTCACGGAAGGGCACCCGGACAAGATCTGCGACCAAATCAGTGACGCCATCCTCGACGCGCTCCTGGCGGCAGACCCCGAGTCGCGCGTGGCCGTTGAAACCATGGCGACCACCGGCTTGGTGCACGTAGCCGGTGAAGTCACCACGGACGCGTATGTCGAAATCCCGCAGATCGTCCGCGAGACCATCCTCGGAATCGGTTACGACTCGTCCGCCAACGGCTTCGACGGCGCACGGTGCGGCGTGTCTGTCTCCATCGGCCAGCAGTCCAACGACATCGCCGGCGGCGTCTTCAATTCGCTCGAAGCCCGCGAAGGCCGCCAGGAGGACGACTACGACCTCCAGGGCGCCGGTGACCAGGGCATCATGTTCGGCTACGCGAGCGATGAGACCCCCTCCTACATGCCGACGCCCATTTGGCTCGCCCACCGGCTCTCCGAGCGTCTCACCGAAGTCCGCAAGAGCGGCGAGCTGGCCTACTTGCGCCCTGACGGCAAGACCCAGGTGACGGTCGGGTACGACCGCGACCGTCCGGTTTCCGTTGAAACGGTGGTGATTTCCAGCCAGCACGCCGAAGGGACCCACCTGGATCGCTTGCGCGCCGATCTTGCCTCCCACGTCATCGATCCCGTCCTGGCTGCGGCCAACCTGGACATCTCCCACGTCGCGAATATCCTGAACCCTGCCGGTGCCTTCGTCATCGGCGGGCCCGTCGGCGACGCCGGGCTGACCGGCCGCAAGATCATCGTCGACACCTACGGCGGCATGGCCCGCCACGGCGGCGGCGCCTTCTCCGGCAAGGACCCGTCCAAGGTGGACCGTTCGGCGGCCTACGCGATGCGCTGGGTAGCGAAGAACGTCGTGGCCGCTGGTTTGGCCAAGAGGGCCGAAATCCAGATCGCCTACGCCATCGGCCAGGCGCGTCCGGTGGGCACCTACGTGGAGACCTTCGGTACTGAGACTGTGGACCCGGCCAAGATCAGCGAAGCGATTGCCGAGATCTTCGACCTCCGTCCGCGCGCCATCATCGACGCCCTCGACCTCAAGCGGCCCATCTACGCCAAGACGGCGGCGCATGGGCACTTCGGCCGCGAAGAGCCCGACTTCACGTGGGAACGCCTGGACCGCGTGGACGAGCTGAAGGAATTCTTCAACGCCTGAACCGGCTTGCCCGTGACAGCCGGTGCCGGCCGCGAGCCGGGGGCCATACCGGACATTGTCGGTGGTACCTGCTTGGATTGGACCAAGGCATCCGGCACTCCAGGGAGGTGACAACATGAGCGATGGTTCATTGCTTCCGTTTGCCCTTGCCTTGCCTTCGCCGTCCCATCAGCCGTCGTTGTTGCAAGGCTTCCCTTCCCGCGGGAGCGACGCCGTGGGGCCACCCCTTGCCGCGGGCAATCCGGTGGCACGGGTCCTGATCGAATCGTCCTTGCCGCATCTGGACAGGCCCTTTGACTACAGCGTCCCGGCCGAGTTGGAGGACACCGCCCTGGCAGGCGTCCGGGTCAAAGTCCGCTTCAGCGGCCAGGAACTCAACGGCTACGTCCTGGAGCGCGTGGAATCGTCGGAAGCCGGACATTCCCTGACTCCGCTTCTCAAGGTGGTTTCAGCGGTTCCGGTGCTGACTCCGGCGTTGCTGGAGCTTGCCTCGAGTATCGCGGCCCGCTACGCCGGGACCCTCAGCGATGTCCTCCGCACCGCCATTCCTCCCCGCGTCGCGCGGCTGGAGAAACTGTTCCTCTCCGGAGATCCCCTGCTGGATGGGCCGGAGGAAGACAATGCGGCTGCCGAGGTCTCCACCTCGCGGGCCCACGCCGCCTGGGCTTCCTACGCCAACGGAGCACCGTACTTGCAACACCTCGCCGGGGGTGGCTCACCCCGAGCGGTCCTGACTGCGACGCAAGGTTTCGGCACAGCCGGCTGGCCTGAGCTTGTGGCGTCCGCGGTGGCGGCCGTCCGCTCCTCCGGGCGCGGCGCCGTCGTCGTCGTGCCCGACTACCGTGACCTCGACCGCATGGAAGCTGCCCTGCGCGCTGTCCTTCCGCCGGGCGACGTCGCGCGGTTGACTGCCGACGACGGCCAGACACCGCGGTACCGTAGTTACCTTCGGCTCCTCGGCGGCGCCGCGAAGGTTGCGGTCGGCACTCGATCCGCTGCCTACGCTCCCGTGCAGGACCTGGGACTCGTGGTGTGCTGGGACGACGGCGACGACCTGCACATTGACCAGCGCGCTCCGTACGCGCACACCAGGGAAGTCCTGCTCTTGCGTGCCGAACAGGAAGCGGCCGCTTGCCTCATGGCCGCGCATAGCCGCAGTACCGAACTTCAGCGCCTTGTTGAGGGCGGTTGGGCCGTTCCGGTGGAGGCTCCCCGGCCGGTGGTCCGCTCCAGCACGCCCCGGGTGCTCAATACAGCTGACAGCTTCGAGCAGGAGCGCGACCCTCTCGCCAGGATTGCACGTTTGCCCGGCGCGGCCTGGCGGGCCGCCAAGGAGGGCCTGGAACGAGGACCTGTCCTGGTGCAGGTGGCCCGGGCCGGCTATGCCCCATCCCTTGTGTGCGAGGATTGCCGCGAGTCCGCCCGATGCAACAACTGCCAGGGACCTCTTGCCATAGCCGGACAATCGGCCTTGCCGCAGTGCCGCTGGTGCTCCACCCCGGCCCCGGAGTGGCGCTGCCGGCATTGCGGCGGAGTCCGTCTTCGCAGGGGTGCCGCGGGTGTGCTGCGGACCGCGGAAGAACTGGGCAGGGCTTTTCCCGGCAAGGCCGTCGTGACGTCGTCGGGAGACCAGGTCAAGGCCACGGTGTCGGATGCCCATGCACTGGTGGTGGCCACCGTGGGGGCTGAGCCGATCGCCAGCGGCGGCTACGCGGCCGCGCTGCTCCTGGATGGCAATTCGCTCCTGCGCCGGGAGAACCTGCGCGCCGGTGAGGACACCGTGCGGCGATGGTTCAATGCGGCGGCCCTCGTGCGGCCCGCGCATGAGGGCGGGCTCGTCGTCATCACCGCGGACGACGCCACAGCGACCGGTGCCCTGTTGCGCTGGGATCCTGCCGGATATGCCTCCCGTGAGCTCGCGCTGCGGCAGGAACTCCAGTTGCCGCCCTCCGTGCGGATCGCGTCCGTGACGGGCAAGCGGGCCGACGTCGTGCACTTCACCGAAAGCCTTGCCGAAGCCATCAAGCTCCGCACCGCTGGCCCCGCGCCGGTCTCCCTCACGCTGTCCACCAAGCGCGGAGCAGAACAAGAGGGCGATCCGGACGTCCGGACGCTCTTCTTCATCCCTTATGCCCAAGCAGCTGTTGCCACCCGTTCCATGCGTGCAGTCAAAGCTGCCAGTGCGGCCAAACGCACGTCGGGACCGGTGCAATTGCGGCTCGACGGCGTCGATGTCCTCTAGCGCCGCTTGCGGCTGCGCATCGCAACGATCTCTTCGGCCACGGCCAGAAGCTGGCGCGCCGACTCGTCCCAATTGAAATCAGCCGCACGTTCCACAGAGCGGCGTGAGCGCACCTGCCACAATTCGCCGTCTTCAAGGGCCTTGACCGCCGCGGCAAATTCCTCGGGCGATTCGGCGTGCACATAGCTCACGGCGTCCCCGCCCACCTCCCGGAAGATGGGGGTGTCGCTGGCGATCACGGGAGTGCCAAGTGCCATCGCCTCGACCAGGGGAAGCCCGTAGCCTTCCGCCTTGGACAAGCTGACAAGCGCGGTGGCCCGGAGCAGGAGGGAGTCGTATTCGGCGTCCGTCACGCCGTTGTGGAACTCGACCTTCGCACCCGGCGGGACCAGGGGCTCCAGCTCGGCCCGGCGCTGGGGGGTGATCCTGCTGAGAAGGTGCAGCGTGAATCCGGGCAATCCGGCCATGCCCTGGATCATGGTTTCCACATTTTTGTAGGGCATGAACGAGCCCATGTAGAGCAGGGATTTCTCGGCGCCGGCCGCGGGATCCCGCGGCTTCTGGCCCGGCTGCGGTGCGTTGCCCACGATGCGGACCGGGCGGCGGGTCAAATTGAACTTGGCCATGAGCGACTCGGTGGTGTGGCTGATGGTCGCGACGATGTCGGCCCTGTTGAGAAGCAATCGCTGTGGCCAGTAGGCCTTGTGGTACAGCCGCCAAAGGAGACGTACGGGCGCCGGAAGGAAGCCGGGAGGGGCCGGGTGTTCATAGTAGATGAGGTCGTGCAGGGTCAGGACGAGCCCGTACTTGCGGCCCCAGGTTCCCATGGTCTGCATGGGGCAAACCACAACATCGGCCCCGATCTTGTTGACCGCGCGCGCCACGAACAGTTCGCGGGGGGAGAGCGGGCTGCTGATGTGAACGTAGGGGACATCCGGGAGGAGAGCCAACTGGCGCTTGTCGCTGATGAGCATCGTGACGTCGGCTATCTTGGACGTCGCTGCTATGAGGCTCGATCCGTAGCGGCTGATCCCGTCATGATGGTCCGTGCGGGTAAAGCGGGCATCTATGACGATTTTCACGCGGGGTGTTCCTCCAGGAAGCTGCGGATGGCGGCGGCGGCGGGCGCCGGCGTCTCGTAGTGGATCAAATGCCCGACGTCGGGAATCACTTCCAGCGCGCCGTCCGGCAACAGGTCCAGCAGCTTGTGCTGGTCCCGGAGCAGGGCGATCTCGTCTTTTTCGCCGGCCACCAGCAGAACGGGGAGGTCCAGCTGCCCGGCGACCTCGGACACATGGCTGGAGACCGAAGCCCGGAAGGACTCCAGGAGGCTCGCGCGGTCGGCGAACGCCGAGAAGTACGCATCATGCTGGCCATGGACAAAGCCCCGGAGTTCCTTGTCCCGGGTCTTGGCCATCGCTGCGCTCATGACACGGACAATCAGGCGGCTGCGCAGGACGGCGAGTCCCAGCCGGCGGGGGAGTTTGGCGGAGACCTGGTAGTACAGGACTGCCAGCTTGGTCATGAGCCCCTTGGGCCCCTCCAACGCGGGAGCGGCGATCGGATTGACCAGGATCAGAGGACGGATGGCGCCCGGATTCGATGCGGCGAAGTGGCTGGCAACGATGGATCCGAAGGAATGCCCCAGGAGAACCGTGTCCGGTCCGAGGCCCAGTGCCGCCATGAAACCGGTGATGAACTTCCCGTAGCGTTCCACGGTGTGGGGGTCTCCGGCGAAAGGCTCCGAGCTGCCAAAGCCGGGAAGGTCGGGCATGATGACCCGCATTTCCGGCAGGTGGTCTACTACGCGGAGGAGGCCGTGGTGGTCGCCGCGGAAACCGTGGATGACCAGTATGGTCCGGGTATCCGCGGTCACCGTGACCGGTTCGTAGCACCAATAGGCGACGTTGCTGCCGTCGAGGTCGATGTCTGAGGCACTCGTCCGCGCGGCCAGGGCCTTGCTGAAGAACTCCCGTGGGGAGGCAGGTACGGGTTCGGGGGAGTGGTTGGTGTCCACTTGTTCCATTCGGCAGGTCCTAGTTGACGTTGTCCGGGTGTGACCCGGTGCGGTGGTGGCGTTCGAGTGCGGCCAGGCCATCCATGTCGTCGGCATCAAGCTCGAAGCCGAAGACGTCGAAGTTCTCCTGGATGCGTGCCGCGGTGCTCGCTTTGGGGATGACGATGTTTCCCAGCTGGAGGTGCCAGCGGATGATGATTTGCGCGGGTGTCTTTCCGTACTTGTCCGCGAGTGCACGGACGGCCGGATCATGGAGGACCTGGCCCCGGCCCAGAGGGCTCCACGCCTCGGTGCGGATGCGCAGCTGCTCGTGGAGCGTGCGGAGCCGGGTCTGCTGCAACCATGGGTGCAATTCAATCTGGTTCACGGCTGGAACCACTTCGGCTTTTTCCATGAGTGCCTCGAGATGGGCCGGCTGGAAGTTGGAGACTCCGATCGCGCGCACGCGGCCTTCGCGGTACAGGGTTTCCATGGCACGGTAGCTCTCCTGGAACAAGCCGCGCCCCGCGCACGGCCAATGGATGAGGTACAGGTCGACGTAGTCGAGGCCCAGATTGGCCATGGAGGAATCGAAGGCGCGCAGCGTGGAGTCGTAGCCCTGGTCGTCGTTCCAGAGCTTGGTGGTGACAAAAACGTCTTCGCGGGAGAGTCCGTGAGTGCCCTCCCCGGAGCCTCCCGTGTTGCTGTCCACTCCCGGCGGCGAAATCACAGCACTGCCGATGCCGCGGCCGACGCCGGTTTCGTTCCCATACATTGCGGCTGTGTCGAAATGCCTGTAGCCGGCGCCTAGCGCAGTGGCGACCAAAGACGTGGTTTCCGTCGGCGGCACCTTATAGAGCCCGAACCCCAACTGGTCAATCAAGACACCGTTGTTGAGATTGAGCCGAGGCGAGGGTTTCATAGCCAAGACTCTACCTACCTCGATGCCGGGAATGTTTCAGGGTCCTTCAGTTTTTCAGGAAGGGCTGCCGAAACTGACCAGGTGCTTCGCTGTGGCCTCGTCCAGGATCAGATCCGTTGCCAGCCCCGCTGCAAGGGCTCCGCGCAGCCCGTTGATCTTGGAGGCACCCGAGACGACACAAATGCGGCGGCGGACCTGCCGCAATTGCTCGTGGCTTGGGCCGGTGGACCGCTCGTTGAGGGTGATGCCGTCGGACGAGCCGTCGGCACGGAAGAAGACGGTGGCAACATCGCCCACGACGTCCAAGCTGGCAAGCAGGTTCAAGTCTGTTTCATCGAGGTAGCCGCCTGCGTAGACGTGGCTGGGGTAGTCCGAATGCACCGAGCCGACACCGAAGATGGCGATGCTCATCCTGGCCTGGAGGTCGAGCACTCGCTGGACGCTGCGCTCATTCCACATGGCGGTCTTCGTGGAGGCGTGGTCGAAGAAGGCGGGCACCGGGAACTGTTCCACCCGCGCCCCGTAGGCGATGCCGAAACGACGCATGATGTCGCTGGCATAGGTGATGCCGGTGGTCTGCATGTTGCCGGCGCCGTTGAGCTGCACGATAGTGCTGCCGTGCGTGATCTTGCGGGTCAGGTGCCTGCTGACGGCGCTGATGGTCGCACCCCAGGCCACTCCGATGATGGCGTTGGAATCGACGAGGGGACCGATGGTGCGTGCGGCCTGCGTCGCCACCCGGTCCAGGGTTTCCGCCTCGTTCAAGGTGTCCAGGACCGGTACCACGTGCACATCGACGCCGTAGTGGCTGCGGATCATGCGCTCCAGTTCGGGGGCAGAATCAAGGGGACTGCGGATCTGGATCTGGACCAGTCCCGATTCGCGGGCCGAGGACAGCAGTCGGGAGACGGTTGAGCGGGAGGTCCGGAGTTCGCGGGCAATGGCGTCCATCGTGAGGTCTTGGAGGTAGTACATCTGAGCCGCCCGAAGGGCCTCTGAATGTCGTGATCGTGGCATCTCGGTTCCGTTCTGCACGTTTGTGCAAATAGCTTGATTTCATTTTCCATTCCTTCGAAGAATAGTTGTGCAAGGTGCGACGTCAAGTGATGCAGCGCATACACCAAAGCCCAAGGGAGCAGTTTTGGGATACACCAGCAATTCCGGTTCCGCAGCAGAATCACCACTCCGGACCTCGGTTTCGGCACTACGCCAGCGGCCGAAGGCCCAGGTGCTGATCATCGGAGGCGGCATCAACGGCGTCGGAACGTTCCGTGATCTGGCATTGCAAGGCGTGGACGTCGCCCTCGTGGAACGCGGTGACTATTGCCAGGGCGCCAGCGGCGCCTCATCCCACATGATCCACGGCGGCATCCGCTACCTCGAGAACGGGGAATTCCGGCTCGTCCAGGAATCGGTCGTCGAGCGCAACCGGCTGTTGAAGATCGCCCCGCATTACGTCAAGCCGCTGCAGACAACCATCCCCATCTTCAGCACCTTCTCCGGGATACTGTCCGCCCCCACGCGCTTCCTCACGCACAAGCAAGGCAAGCCGAAGGAGCGCGGCGCGTTCCTCATCAAGCTCGGACTGGGCATGTACGACTTCTTCTCCCGCGACGGAGGCAGCGTTCCGCGCCACCAGTTCCGCGGCAGGGAGAGGGCGCTGGCCGAATTGCCGCGGTTGCACCCCGGCATCAAGTACGCAGCCACCTACTTTGACGCGTCCGTGCACAACCCGGAGCGCCTGACGCTCGATGTGCTGCAGGACGGAGAAAAGGCGGGCATCGGTGGCGGCTTACCAGGCGGAAGCGCCCGGGCCAGCAATTACGTCTCCCTCGTTTCGACGGACACCGCCGCTGGTTCAGCCGGGGCTGTGGTGCTGCGCGACGAACTCACGGGCGAGGAATTCAGCTTCCAGGCCGACGTGATCGTCAACACCACCGGCGCCTGGGTGGACCTCACCAACGAGGCAATGGGGGCCGCGAGCCGATTCATGGGCGGAACCAAGGGTTCCCACATTGTCCTGGACCACCCGGAGTTGCTCGCAGCGTGCGGAGGCCGCGAGATCTTCTTCGAACACACGGACGGACGGATCGTCCTGATCTATCCAATGGGGGACCGCGTCCTGGTCGGCACCACCGACGTCGAGGCGGACATGGCCCAGGATGCCGTGTGCACGGAAGCCGAGATCGACTACTTCTTCGACCTCGTCGGACATGTCTTCCCGTCGATCACGGTCGAGCGCAGCCAGATCGTCTACAGCTTCGCCGGCGTCCGACCGCTCCCGCGCCACGACGATACCCAGCCGGGCTTCGTATCCCGCGACTACCGCATCGAGCGAAGCACGCGGGAAGCGTCCGGCGCGGCCGTTGCCCAAGGCGGCAAGGCCGCCGTCGTACTTTCATTGATCGGCGGAAAGTGGACCACTTTCCGGGCCCTTGCCGAACACTTGAGCAACGATGTGCTCCGGGAACTGGGTATGGAGCGAAAGGTTTCGACGGCGAAACTCGCCATCGGCGGCGGCTTGGGTTTCCCGGACAGTGAGGACGGAATCCAGGACTGGGTCAAGAAGCACATGGCGCCCGGCCTCGGTGCCGATCGTGTCAGCGGCCTGCTGACACGTTATGGCACCCGCGCCGAGGACGTCATTGCGTACCTCAAGGGAGGCGAGGACCGGAAGCTCCGGTCCACGGACGAGCTCAGCGTTCGGGAGCTCGAGTTCATGGCCGCCAAGGAGCAGATCGGTCACCTCGTGGATGTCCTCATCCGCCGCACTTCGCTGGCCTTCCGGGGCCTCGTGACGGGGGAGCTCCTCAACGAAATCGCCGAGGTCCTCGCAGTCCGGCTCGGCTGGGATGCAGCAAAGCGCGAAGCGGAAATCCATCACGCGCAGGAGGTGCTTCTGCGTTTTCATGGCGTGACTGTTCACAGCCTCGTCGCATGAACGTAATGTACGTCACATCAGCTTGATTGTTCGGGGCAAGAAGCCCGGACGCAAGGGTTGCGGTGCTCCGCTCGGCAAAGGAGGGCCGCAACCGGGACGGCGGAAACAGACGCCGGACCAACGGCCCCCACAAAACCTGCAGGGCTGACAACAGAAGAAAATGAGGAGTCAAAGATGTCTCTCGGAATTGTTTTCCTTTCCGAAGTGTTCGGAACCGGCATGCTTACCCTCCTTGGCTGTGGCGTTGTTGCAAACGTCGCGCTCAAGGGCACAAAGGGCAACAATGGCGGATTCCTGATGGTGAATTTTGGCTGGGGCATTGCAGTGTTTGCCGGTGTATACGTGGCGGCCATGTCCGGTGCGCACCTGAATCCGGCAGTGACGCTTGGTCTCTTGGTTGACGGCAAGGCCGAGTTCGCCCCGGGGGTGGCCGTGAGTGCGGCATCCACGTTCACCTACTTCGGTGGAGAACTGCTCGGTGCCTTCCTTGGCGCCGTCTTCGCCTGGCTCGCCCACAAGCAGCACTTCGACGCCGAGCCCTTGGCAGCCAGCAAGCTTGCTGTCTTCTCCACGGGACCGGCCATCCGCTCGTACCCCTGGAACCTCGTCACCGAAATCATCGCCACGTTCGTGCTGGTCTTCGTGATCCTGACCTTCGGAGGCACTCCCTCCGGCCTGGGGCCGCTCGCGGTGGCATTGCTCGTCGTCGGCATCGGCGCCTCGCTCGGCGGCCCGACGGGTTACGCAATCAACCCCGCCCGTGACCTCGGTCCGCGTATCGCCCACGCTATTCTGCCGATCAAGGGCAAGGGTTCCAGCGACTGGGCCTACGCCTGGGTTCCGATCGTGGGCCCGCTCCTGGGTGGAATGATCGCCGGACTCGTCGCCCACTCAATACCGATCATGGCCACGGTCGCCAAGTAGTACACCGCTCAGACACCAATCCCGCATCCACCAAAGCAAGCAGACAAGGACGTCACAATGTCGCAATACGTCATCGCCATTGACCAGGGAACCACCAGCTCGCGTGCCATCGTGTTCGATCACTCCGGCAACATTGTCTCCACGGGCCAGATGGAGCACGAGCAGATCTTTCCCCAGGCCGGTTGGGTAGAGCACAACCCAGTGGAGATCTGGAACAACGTCAGGGAGGTCGTCGGTTCCGCGTTGTCGAAGGCCAACCTGACCAGGCACGACATCGCCGCCGTCGGCATCACGAACCAGCGCGAAACCGCCGTCGTGTGGGACAAGAACACGGGCGAGCCCATTTACAACGCGATCGTCTGGCAGGACACCCGCACACAGTCCATCGTGGACGAACTGGGCCAGGACGGCGGACCCGAGCGGTTCAAGCAAAAGGTCGGCCTGCCCCTGGCTACCTATTTCTCCGGCACCAAGATCAAGTGGATCCTGGACAACGTCGAGGGTGCGCGTGCCAAGGCTGAAGCCGGGGACCTCGTCTTCGGCAACACCGACTGCTGGGTCCTGTGGAACCTGACGGGCGGCGTGGACGGTGGCGTGCACGCCACGGACGTCACCAATGCCTCGCGCACCATGTTCATGGACCTCGACACCTTGCAATGGGACCAGGAGATCCTGGATGCGTTCGGCGTGCCGGCGTCGATGATGCCCGCCATCAAGTCCTCCTCCGAGGTCTACGGAACGGTGCACACCTCGCAGCTGCTGCGCGAAGTGCCCGTCGCAGGCATCCTGGGCGACCAGCAGGCAGCAACGTTCGGCCAAGCGGCGTTCCAAGCAGGCGAAGCCAAGAACACCTACGGTACCGGCTGCTTCCTGATCTTCAACACGGGCGAGGAAATCGTCCACTCGAAGAACGGCCTGCTGACGACGCTCGGATACAAGCTGGGCGACGCCAAACCGCACTACGCCCTCGAAGGTTCCATCGCCGTCACGGGCTCACTGATCCAGTGGCTCCGCGACAACCTCGGCATGATCAGCTCCGCGCCCGAAGTGGAGACGCTGGCTGCCGGCGTCGAGGACAACGGCGGCGTCTACATCGTGCCCGCGTTCTCCGGCCTGTTCGCCCCGTACTGGCGCGCCGACGCCCGCGGTGCCATCGTTGGCCTGACCCGTTTTGCCAACAAGGGCCACATCGCCCGCGCGGCCCTGGAGGCCACCGCCTTCCAGACCCGCGAAGTGCTCGACGCCGTCAACGCGGACTCGGGCGTTCCGCTAACCGAATTGAAGGTCGACGGCGGCATGGTGGCCAACGAGGCGCTCATGCAGTTCCAGGCAGACATCCTGGGCGTGCCCGTGGTCCGTCCGAAGGTCGTGGAGACCACGGCCCTGGGTGCCGCCTACGCAGCGGGCCTCGCCGTCGGCTTCTGGAAGGACCTCGGCGAACTCAGCTCGAACTGGGGCGAGGACAAGCGCTGGGAGCCGCAGCTGGACGGCGCCGAGCGTGACCGCCAGATGCGCCTCTGGAAGAAGGCAGTGACCAAGTCCATGGATTGGGTGGACGAGGACGTTAAGTAGGCCTCACCTCGGTTGAGGGAGGCCGCGCTTGCCTAAGCTAGGGGCCGCCTCGCCTGTTTCGATGGGGCGGCCCCTGCCCCGCCCGCCGAGTTAGTTCTACTCGCCCCGAAAAGGGGCCGGTAACTCCCGCCCGCCCGCTTCGCGGTGCCCACCACACCATGGCGGGGAGTCACCGGCCCCTTTTCTAGTGCGCTGCTCACCGGCGCGATGTGCGGCGTCTGTTGCGTGTTTGCACACTACACATAACAAAGCGGTAAGGTGGCTTTATGCGTGCGATCCTTCTGCTTAGCTAGCCGCCCGGTATACGTCGATTTAGACCATCGCGAACCGAGCGGCCGCCCCTCCTTGCCGAGGGGCTTTTGTGTGTCCGGGACCTTCCGGGACCCGGAGCAGGAGGCAAAACCGTCATGGAAGAACAGAAGAGGGCAGCAGTGAGCGTTCAGCCGGAGACAGAAACCGGAGCACAGTCAACAGTGGCAGGCGAGGCGGCCGAGGAGGGTGTCTACAGCTTCGCCTCGATGGAGGCCAAGTGGCCGCAGGTCTGGGAAGACCTCAAAGTCTTCACTCCTGTCGACGACGGCTCCCGCGAGCGGCGCTACGTCCTGGACATGTTTCCCTACCCCTCGGGCGACCTCCACATGGGCCACGCCGAGGCTTTCGCAATGGGCGACGTCGTGGCGCGGTACCTCCGCCAGAAGGGTTTCGACGTCCTGCACCCCATCGGCTGGGACTCCTTTGGCCTGCCCGCGGAGAACGCCGCCATCAAGCGCAACGCACACCCCAGCGAGTGGACGTACGCCAATATCGATACGCAGGCTGCATCGTTCAAGCGTTACGCAATCTCTGCCGACTGGTCCCGCCGGCTGCACACTTCGGACCCGGAGTACTACCGCTGGACGCAGTGGCTGTTCAAGCGCTTCTACGAGCGCGGGCTGGCCTACCGCAAGGATTCCCCGGTCAACTGGTGCCCGAAGGACCTGACCGTCCTGGCCAACGAGCAGGTAGTCAACGGCGCGTGCGAACGCTGCGGGACCCCTGTCACGAAGAAGTCCCTGAACCAGTGGTACTTCAAGATCACCGACTACGCCGACCGCTTGCTGAACGACATGTCCGAACTTCAGGGGCACTGGCCCGAGCGCGTCCTGGCAATGCAGCGCAACTGGATCGGCCGCTCCGAGGGCGCCCACGTGCGGTTCGCCATCGAAGCCGCGGATGGCCGCGCCGAGCGCGAAGTCACTGTCTTCACCACCCGCCCGGACACCTTGTATGGTGCAACGTTCTTCGTCGTCGCCGCGGATGCGCACCTGGCGCTGGACCTGGTCACGCCCGAACACCACGACTCCCTCATGGCTTACCGCGAGAAGGTCAAGGCGCTGTCGGACATCGAGCGCCAGTCGACTGAGCGCGAGAAGACCGGTGTGTTCACCGGCCGCTACGCCATCAACCCGCTCAATGGTGAAAGGCTGCCAGTATGGGCGGCCGACTACGTGCTCGCCGACTACGGCACGGGCGCCATCATGGCCGTACCCGCGCACGACCAGCGCGACCTCGACTTCGCCCGCGCCTTTGACCTGCCGGTGCGCCCGGTCCTGAACACCGGCGGTGAAGACCCGGCGGAGACCGGCATTGCGACCGCTGGCGAGGGCACATTGATGAACTCCGGCGAACTGGACGGCTTGTCCAAGGCCGAAGCCATCCCCGCAGCCATCGACATCCTGGAGAAGTTGGGCACAGGGGAGAAGTTCGTCAACTTCCGCCTGCGCGACTGGCTCCTGAGCCGCCAGCGCTTCTGGGGTACCCCGATCCCCATCATCCACTGCGCCGAATGCGGCGAGGTGCCGGTGCCGGACGATCAGCTGCCGGTCCGTCTGCCCGAAAACCTGCGCGGCGAGGCACTCTCGCCACGCGGAACGTCTCCACTCGCCGCGGCACTCGAATGGGTCAACGTCGAGTGCCCGAACTGCGGACGGGCCGCCCAGCGCGACACGGACACCATGGACACGTTCGTTGACTCCTCCTGGTACTTCCTGCGCTTCGTTTCCCCGCACTACACCGAGGGACCGTTCGATCCGGCCAAGATCAACGACTGGATGCCGGTCGGCCAGTACGTGGGCGGCGTGGAGCACGCCATCCTGCACTTGCTGTATGCGCGCTTCTTCACCAAGGTCATCCACGACATGGGCATGCTCGACGCGGACGAACCCTTCAGCGCCCTGCTCAACCAGGGGCAGGTCCTCAACGGCGGCAAGGCCATGAGCAAGTCACTGGGCAACGGTGTGGATCTTGGCGAGCAACTCGACAAGTTCGGCGTCGATGCAGTCCGCTTGACCATGGTCTTTGCCTCCCCGCCTGAGGACGACGTCGACTGGGCTGATGTGTCGCCGTCGGGCTCAGCAAAGTTCCTTGCCCGCGCCTGGCGCCTTGGCCAGGACGTGGCGAGCGAGCCCGGCGTCGATGTCTCCACTGGTGACCGCGCGCTGCGCACCGTCACCCACAGGACCATCGCCGACGCCGCTGAGCTGTTGGACAACAACAAGTTCAACGTCGTGGTTGCCAAGCTGATGGAGCTGGTCAACGCGACCCGCAAGACCATCGACTCCGGTGCCGGTGGCGCAGACCCCGCGGTTCGTGAAGCCGTCGAAGCCGTGGCGGTCATCCTCAGCCTCTTCGCGCCGTACACGGCCGAGGACCTGTGGAACCAGTTGGGCCACCCGGCCTCGGTGGCGAACGCCGGCTGGCCCTCCCACGATGCCTCGCTTCTTGTCCAGGACACCGTGACAGCCGTGGTGCAGGTGCAGGGCAAGGTCCGTGACCGCTTGGACGTTTCGCCGGACATCAGTGAGGACGCCCTGCGCGAGCTCGCCCTGGCCAGCGACAACGTGCAGCGGGCACTCGATGGCCGCGGCATCCGTACCGTGATCGTGCGCGCGCCTAAACTGGTGAACATCGTCCCGGCTTAGCCGGGAAAACGGCCGCCGGCGCTTGCCGGCGGCCGGCCACCAGCTCCAGGAGGCTCCCTTGACGGACCGCGAACCACCCGCATGGTTGTGGCTCAAGGAACGTTTGGCCCGCCTGCGTCAGTCCACGACGCCGGGCCGCGCCGGAACTGAGCCGGCGCCCGCCGTCGTCCGCACCGCCGTCGTCACCGACTCCGCTGCCGCTCTCCCTGCCGATTGGGTCAAGGCGTTCGTTGCAGACGGCCGCCTCGCCGTCGTGCCGATGCCAGTCATGGTGGGCGAGGAGATCTACGGCGAGGGGGAGGACGACATCACCCAGACGCTCGCGCTTGCACTGGCTGCGGGATCGTCCGTGAAGACGTCCAGGCCCTCACCGGGCCAGTTCGAACAGGCTTATCTCGCCGCCCGGGACCGCGGTTTCGAAGCCGTCGTCTCCATCCACATTTCCGCAGGGCTGTCTGGCACCGCCGATGCAGCCCTGATGGCCGCTGATCGTGTCTCGATCCCCGTTGAAGTCATTGACTCCCGCACTGTGGGAATGGCCCAAGGCATGGGCGTCCAAAGCGCGCTGGTTGCCGCCGCAGACGGCCGCTCGGCAGCGGAAGTCCGGCGCTTCGCCGAGGAGCGATTGGCCCGCACCAAGGTCTATTTCTATGTGCCGAGCCTCGAGCAGCTGCGTCGCGGCGGACGGATCGGCACCGCCGCATCCTGGCTCGGGACGATGCTGTCCATCAAGCCGATCCTCGCGGTCGACGGCGGCAAGATCGTGCCGCTCGAGAAGGTGCGCTCGGCTGCGAAGGCCGTCGCGCGGCTCGAAGAAATCGTTGCAGCGGATGTTAGTGCCCGGCCTGCAGGGCAATCGCGGCTCGCCGTGCATCACTTTGGGAACCTGGCGGAGGCAGAGCGCCTCGCGGCCCGGCTTGCGGAAAACTGCCCCGGTTGCCCGCCGGCACAGATCAGTGCCCTGCCAGCCGTTCTGGCGGCCCACGCCGGGCTCGGGGTCCTGGCGGTGGTTATCGGGGAGAGCAGCACGCCTGGCGCCATAACGCCCCTGCGCGACAGCGCGGAAGCTGGGACGGACTAAGCGAACACGACGACGAGCCAGCCGTAAGTGCGGTCAGGCTGCTCGTGTATGCCCTCTGAGCGACGGACCTTTTTTGTCGTAGCCTCCTGGCAGAGTGTTTCCATGGAAGCGATCGGATACTTCGACAAGCGGCAGGGCCTTGCGTCCCGCGGGCTTTTCGGGGTGTCCCGTCATGCCCGTCTTCCGCATCTTGCCGGAGTCCCGGGCGGGCTGGCGTTCCTGGATCCTCCCGGCCCGGGCGGCCGGGGCGGCCGGCAGGCCGTGTTGGACGGTGCCGTGGCGGCGCTGAGGTCGCTGGCGGAGAAAGCGGCCGACGACGTCGGAGGCCCGGGTTTCCAGGAGGCTGTCGC